>JAISLW010000272.1 GCA_031277105.1 Planctomycetaceae bacterium
CAATAAAATCTCTAAAATACGAAATACTACAACAAAACAAACTGATAAAATTTTATCCCAACGGCTATTTTATCCCATTGGTAAAACCTAATGAATTTAAAATTATCGAAAAAATGCAAACAAACACTTTTCCACTACAAAATATAATTTTAGAACAAGCCAAAGGCGATTTGAATCTTGGAACAGATAAAGATAAGTTTTCACAAAATAAAACTACAGTCAAATTATTAAGAGGAAAAAATCTATGCCGGTTTCATATCGATTATAATACGAATGAATTTATTCAAAACGGTTTTAAACAAAATATAGTAATAAAAAATACGCAAAATCATTATTTAATACACCAACAAATAACAGGAACAACAGACAAATATAGATTACATTTTGCACTGACAAATACCAATGAAAAATTTTTATGCGGCGATTCTATCGGAAAAATTCTAGTCGAAAATAAATATCAATTACACATTTTAGGAATACTTAACTCAAATCTATTAGATTGGTATTTTAGGAAAACATCCACAAATAATAACGTCAACGGTTACGAAATAGAACAATTGCCAATACCTAAAATTACGCCCCGAAAACAACAACCAATAATCGATCTAGTCAATAAAATACTTTCATCCAAAACAAAAAATCCTATCGCCGATACGACAAAATTAGAATCAAAAATTGACCGGTTGGTTTATGAATTGTACGATTTAACTGAAGATGAGATCAAGATTATTGAAGGTTAGAAACGCAACCGTCTCGGCTACAAGACGCCAACGGCAACAAATAAAACAGTAGGGTATCTCTAAAAATTCATTTGTCCAAATGTATTGCGGCGTTTCGGCGAAACGCCGCCTACCTGGGCAAATGAATTTTTAGAGACGTATCAGAGAATATTTTTGGTTTATTCTAATCCTAGCGTTTTGATGATAATATCTGCGCCGGGCGTTAATTTACGTAATTTTTCGGCGTATTTTTGTTTTGTTTGGGAATCTAATTTTCCGCCTGCTTTGGCGATTTTTGATTTTAGCGCCGCATAATTAGCCCGTCTTTTTCGGCGGCGGCGGATTTCTTTTTTACGTTCAGACATTCTGAATTCTCCTAATTATTTTTAATTATTTTAAATCGTTCACACGTTAAATTCCGGTTGTCGCCGTCAATTTTATCTATTTGACGTTGCCGAAATTCTAATTCTGATTCAAATTTGTAAAGTTCCGCAAATTATCGCATCCGTATCACAAACAAAAATCACAACAAAGAGCGGGGATTGTACAGGCATAATCCCTTTTGTCAAGTAAGGGCGTTTCAAAACTAAATCATACGCAAAAGAATCTTTGTAACCGTTCACGAAAATTTAAGCGACAAGTTTTAAACTATTCGTACTTGAGTTTGCGTTTACCTTCGCCTGCCTAGCTTTCGGACGGCAGGCTTTGACGCTTTTAAATCGCTGAATTTCAAGTACGAGCAGTATAGAGGATAGGGTGTAGGTGGTAGGGGATAGTTTTCTAAAATTATATAATTTAGTGAAAAATTTTTTTGTTGTAAAAAAAATTGCCCCACTTGTCCCTCAAAAATTGTCAAAACGTAATTTAATAAACAAATTTCCGTGAACAGTTAAAAAAATTTTCTTCTGTGTTCTCTGGTATATTTTTCGCACTTTAAATTGCGGTTTTGAAAAAATACGCACAAGGATTGAGTAGCGAATTTTTGATCAATAAATTACGTTGTATTTCGCCGCTGTGTTTATTTTTTGGGCCGCAATACGTATAAAACAATTATTAAATTTTAATAATTCATAACGTGTAAAATAGAGATGTATTTTATACGTTGTGAAATAATAAAATTTATTCGCAACATAAAATCTAATGCGGCGTTTCGACGCAGTGTTTAATTTTTTTAGCCGCCTACCTGACAAATGAATTTTTAGAGACGCCCTATTGTTTGAATTTGAATTTTGATCGTAGTAGTTTTAGGCTTTTTGGCACGGCTGTTATTGGGTCTTCGTTTCCTTCAAATTCTAGCGAGATGAATCCGCGATAGTTATATTTTTGTAAGATATTTGCAATTTTATCGTAATCAACTTCTAGCGTGTACCATTTTCCTCCGCCGTAATATGTTTTTGCTTGTACTAAAATAGTTTTTGGTATAAGTTTCTCAAATTTTTCGTAATAGTTTTCGAGGAAGTTTCCGGTATCAGCAGTAATTCTCAGGAAAGGCGAATTTACGGCGTTGACAATTTTGAGAACTCCTTCGGGCGTACTTCCTAGTCCCCAATGATTTTCTAGTCCCATGACAACTCCGGCTTGTTCGGCGAATGGAATTAGCCGGTTAAAAGAGTCAATGACCCAAGGAAAACCGTCTTCGTTTTTATATCCGGTCAAAGGCGGTTCAACGCCGCGATTTTTCATTAACTCGTCGAAATTTTTTGACGTTCCCCATCTGCCGGTATTGACGCGTATAGTCGGAATACCCAAGTTATGGGCGAGTTCGATGCTTTGTTTTGTTTTATCAATATTTTCTTGTCTAATTTTTTTGTCCGGCGACAAGAAAGTTTGGTGTGTAGAGAGTCCGCAAAGGAACATGCCGTGTGAAAGGGTTTGGCGTTTGATTTCGGCGATAGTTTTGGGGTCTTTTTTTGTCATCTGTACTTCAAGAATTTCAACTCCGTCAAAACCAAATTTAGCGGCAAGATCGATACATTTCTCAATTGGAACTTTTTCGTCTTGAAAATGCCAAAACGAGTAGGTTGACGTTGCGATTAAGTTTCCGGTTCGTTGACCGTTGTCGTGTTTTGTTGTGGATGTTTCGGGCGCCGCCGGATTATTTGGAGTTGTTATTTCGGCGGCGGGCAAGTTTTGATCAAGCGAATTACCGCTTGCAAAATTGCCAATAATACCGCCAACAATTCCACAACCGGCAATATTACAACAAAATTTTCTACGTGAAATAGTACGCATTTTTTACAATTAAAGGTTAAGGGTTAAGTTTGTTAATTCGAAATTCGGAATTAAAAATTTTGTAACCGTTCACGAAAATTTAAGCAAAAGATTTTAGGGGATAGGAGGTAACGGGTAGCGGGACAATTTTCGTTACAATAAATCTAACACCTACACACTAACCCTTATCCCCTAAAACTCGACGCTTCTATACTGCTCGTACTTGAAATTCAGCGATTTAAAAGCGTCAAAGCCTGCCGTCCGAAAGCTAGGCAGGCGAAGGTAAACGCAAACTCAAGTACGAATAGTTTAAAATCTCGTGAACG
>JAISLW010000275.1 GCA_031277105.1 Planctomycetaceae bacterium
ACCTTGTTTTTCTACCAACATGTTGTCCCTAGCGGGACAGAAATGAATTTTTAGAGACGTCCAGATATTAAACCTCGCTCATCGGCGGTTGAGTACAACCGCATGCAGGCGAGACGCCCGCGATCCTGTGATGCAGGCGTTCCGCCTGCGATCCGGTATTTTTTGTAACAATAAATATTTGTCCCGTTAGGGACAACATGTTGGTAGAAAAAAATGATACGCATATTTAGCGTCCCGTTAAGGACGCAAGAAAGGTTAAGGTTATATTTACATGTTGTCCCTAGCGGGACAAATATATTTTTGACCTTGTTTTTCTACCAACATGTTGTCCCTAGCGGGACAGAAATGAATTTTTAGAGACGTCCAGATATTAAACCTCGCTCATCGGCGGTTGAGTACAACCGCATGCAGGCGAGACGCCTGCGATCCTGCGGCGAGTACGATCCTTTAGCGTCTGCATTCCTTTTTTGCAGGCGAGACGCCTGCGATCCTGAAATCCAGGCGAGACGTCTGCGATCCGTTGATCCGTCCCATCTTGTTCCTAAAATAATTTTTCTAATCTGCATAATCTGCTGACAAAAAATTTGATCTCTTTTGTGAAATTTGATCTCTTTTTTGAACGGTTGCCAAATATTAAATTGCGGGCTTTCAATTTCAATTCGCATACTCTTTGATTTATAAAATCTTTACGTTATTTTTACAGTTTTGTCTTGCCTCCTGCCCTTGTAAATTTTTGGAATTGATGTAATATTTTTGACTATGCACGAAACAAGTATAGCCGTAATCGATTCCAAAGCGCTGTTTAACGTGTTCGGTTCCAGCGACGAAAATCTACGACAAATACGTCGTTTATTAGGAGTAAAAGTAACACTCGACGAAAACAAAATTATTATTCGCGGCGCTTCCGACGCAATTCGCCGCGGCGCAACCTTACTCGAACAATTACAAAAAACAGCACAGCAAAATATTACAATTACGCGCGAAGATATATTACGAGCAATCTCCGAAGTTAATCAGGATAAACCAATCAGCAACGCCAAACCAATAGAGGTATTCGGCAGTAAACAAGTACGCCCCAAAACCGCCGGTCAAGCGCTCTATGTTGAAGAATTACGCCGCCGCGAAATTGTGTTTTGCGTTGGTCCCGCCGGCACCGGCAAAACCTATCTCGCAGTTGCCAAATCAGTTGAATCCTTAAAAAACGATCTCGTGAAAAAAATTGTCCTAGTAAGACCAGCAGTCGAAGCCGGAGAAAATCTAGGTTTTTTACCTGGCGATTTACAAGCCAAAATAAATCCTTACTTGCGCCCCCTGTTCGACGCTCTCGGCGATATGCTTGACCGCGATTTGCTAAAACGATACATCGACGACGACAGAATAGAAGTTATTCCACTCGCATACATGAGAGGTCGCACACTTAACAACGCCTCCATCATACTCGACGAAGCACAAAATACATCAATCGCACAAATGAAAATGTTCTTGACAAGAATGGGAGACGCTTCAACCATCGTCGTTTGCGGCGATACTACACAAATCGATCTGCCCGAAAATAAAAAAAGCGGACTAATCGACGCATTGCACCGCCTAAAACATATCAACGAAATCGGCGTCGTTAAACTCGATAAATCAGACATCGTAAGACACCGCCTCGTCCAAAAAATAGTAAACGCTTATGAATAATTTTAAACTGCCCACACACAATTTTGAATTTATCGCCGCCTACCCGAACAAATGAATTTTTAGAACTTGCATTAAGCGAATATCAAAATAAGAAATAATAGGAATTGAAAGGGGAAATTTTTTACGTTTGCCGAAGTTATTTTTTGTGTTTCTTGTCCTCTAGTATTTTCCGTTACAAAAATAAATTATCATGTCAAATACATCCCAGACGACGTCCCAAAACGAGACTTCGTCAACCACAACGCCATTGCCTATCCCATTATCAACGTCAACATCAACGCCAATATTAACGTCAACATCAACATCGACCGCTTCGCCCGATTCCCCCAACGGCAACCACGCCCAAACAACGCCTTCGCATTCTTCCGCCGCTACTCTTTCACAACGCAAGACGCGCAGCGAGCGCGTAGCATTGCACATGGCGCCACAAGGCTCTTTTGCAAAAATGATCGCCAATATGCGACAAGATCACTACGGATTGATTTTGTCAATAATGTTCTTAACGTCAATCATAATCAGCGCAATACTCGGCGCTTGGGATCCGCCTTTTACGTACCGTTTGCATGATATTGTCCATCGCGCTATCGTTTGCAATACGCATTTCAAAGTCATCAGCAATTCAGCCCGCGAATACGAAAGAGAACGCGTGCGCAAAAACGCCGTACACATTTTTAAGAACGATACCAAACCTTTGGATAACTTGCGCGAATCGCTTTGGAATATCATCAGTACATTCGTTACCGCTCACTCTTACGACCGCCTTACCGAAAAAGAACGCGAAACATGGAATCAGTTCCTTATCCCCCGCGGCAAAAACGAAATTCCGCCGAATATAAACCCGCAAGAAGCATTCGCCGAATTCATCAGTCATTTCAAAGATAAAAAAACTATCGACCAATTCAACGATCAATTAAAAATTGTATTCTCAAATTACGGCATACATGGATTGATTACGTCGCTTGATTTTGACGCCAATGAAGGCAACGTCGAAAAGATTCTTGTTTATCCTATAGACAAAGAAGCTAGTACGGCGATAGAGTTTAAGTTACGCGACGTTTTAATTAGCGACGGCAGTTCGTTGCGCGAGTCGTTGAGGCGATATTTGCCGCGCGGAATGCAAGATGCGACTTTTATTGATCAGATATTCAACTGGATTTATCCGCAACTTAAAAGCACGCTTTCCGAAGATAAAAACGCTACGGCAATGGCGATAAAAGAACAAGTCAAGGCTGTCGGCGATATTTATGTTGAATATGCGCCGGGGCGAATACTTGTCGAATCGCATTCGACGTTGGATTTGGATTCATTGTTATTGCTTCGTGCGGAATACGACGCCGCAATGCAAAATCGTGCGGAAAATAGTCGTTTGCGGCGGGCGGTGCGATTTAGTTCGCTTGTGGTTACGAATATGATATTGTTTATTGTGAGTTGGGGATTTTTGCGTAAGCGCGAGCGGCGGCGTCCGCAGACTCCGCAATCTTTTTTATTTTTGATGTCGTTAATTATTCTTACGGTTGCGGCGTCTCGTCTTTTGCACGGCGGCACGTTGACGAATGCGGAATGGGAATTGCTGCCGGTGTTAATTTTCGTGATGACGGTTTCGATAATGTATTCGTGGGAGTTGGCGGTAGTATTTTCGTTTGTGATGACGTTAATAATTGCGTTTGGCGGCGGCGGTTCAATTGGCACTCTTATTGTGCTTTTTTCCGTAACAGTTGCGACGGCGATCCAATTGGGACGGCTTAGGTCGCGAAATAAATTGTTGCTTGTTTCGTTTAATGCGGGTATGGTTGCGTTTATTTTGACGATTGCGGTCGGTCTTTTTTCGGGGCGGGAACTGGCGATAATTTTATTTTTTGACGCATTGACGAATTGGGTGTGGTCTTTTCTGTCGGGTTTATTGATGACGGGTTTATTGCCGTTTATCGAAGGATATTTTGGTATTTTGACAGATATGAGTTTATTGGAGTTAGGCAGCGTTTCGCATCCTCTTTTGCAAAGTCTCAATCGTTTAGCGCCGGCAACTTACGGACATTCGATGCAAGTTGGCACTATTGCAGAAACAGCTGCGGACGCAATCGGCGCACGCGGACTTCTAACGCGCGTCGGCGCATATTTCCACGATATTGGAAAAATAATGAAACCCGAATATTACACCGAAAATCAAGGCGAAAAAGAAAATATACACGATAAGTTAGAGCCGCAAGTAAGTACGATTGTAGTCGTCGCTCATGTTAAAGACGGAGTTGACTTGGCGAAACAACATCGTTTGCCAAAACCGTTGATCGATTTAATTGAACAACATCACGGCACCTCGCTGGTCTCTTTCTTTTTCGGAAGAGCAAAAAACAAAGAGGATCAGCCAACGCAACAAGTTGATGAAAGTACGTTCCGTTATCCAGGACCGAAACCGCAAACAAAAGAAGCCGCAATCTTGATGATCGCCGACGCCTGCGAAAGCGCATGCAGAAGCATGGGAACAACAGCAACGCCCGGAAAAGTTGAAAACAAAGTTCACGTAATTATAAAACAAAAATTAGACGACGGACAATTCGACGATTCAGGATTAACTTTACGTGAATTAAAAACTATTGAAACAAGCGTAATAAAATCTATCATCGCCGCAAATCACGGAAGAATCAGATACCCAGGACAAGTAGATGAAGAACCGCCAAAAAATTCACTCCTACCAGAAATAAAAGAAGAAAAAACTACTATAACCATGCATTGATTTTAACTAATCATTCATGTTACGCATCATACGCAGAAACAAGGCTAAATATAGTAACTATATTAGGACTGAATTTGACCGCCTGCGTAACGTGAGTTATTTAATGTATGTTTTCGTTGTTTTGTCTTCGTCCCGATAGGGACGGAATTTTCATAACCGCAGGTCTCTGACCTGCGGTTAAAAGTCAACATCTAACTCTGCCCCGATAGGGGCAGTACATTTTAAACTATTCGCACTTGATTTTGCGTTTACCTTCGCCTGCCTACTATTTGACGGCAGGCTTTTACGCTTTTAACTTAATGAAATTCGAGTACGATCCGTATCGTTAAATAATCTCAATAAAGTCCTGCCCTTTCAGGGCAGCGAGGATGCGCGGATTTTACCGCAGGTCGCAGACCTGCGGTTATGAAAGTACCGTCCCTATCGGGACGAAGATAATTCAACAACAACAATATTAAATAATAAAAAAATACCGTGAACGGTTACAAAATTTTTAATTTTAGATTTTGTGAAGTAATAAAATTTAATTGTTACAAAATATCTATTGCGGCGTTTCGGCACAATGTTTAATTTTTTTAGCCGCCTACCTGGACAAATGAATTTTTAGAGACGCCCCAATTATAAAATTAAATCACGTTTTGATTCCAATTAAAAACTTCCTCTGTGATCTCTGTGTTCTCTGTGGTTAATAAAAATAAATTTGTGATTTTTAGAAGTTTGACTAATTGATTTCTGTTTTTAATTTTGAATTTGACGTTTTGCCGGTTGTATAAACGGTTACAATTGCTATATCTGCCGGTGTTATTCCGCTTATTCTGCTTGCTTGCGACAGATTTTCGGGTTTGAATTTTTCTAATTTTTCTTTCGCTTCCGCTCGCAAATGTTTCATTGCCGAATAATCAACACTTTGCGGGATTTGGTGTGTTTCAAGCCGTCGCAATCGTTCTATGTCTAATTCTTGGCGTTTGATATATCCTTCATATTTAACGTCGATACAAACTTGTTCGGCGCTATCTTTGGCAATATTTCCTAATTGCGGTATTCGATTCACGATTTCCTGCCATGTTGTTTCAGGTCGCGATAATAACTTCAACATCGATCCATTTGCGTCGTGAGTTGTCGATAAGATTTTTTTTGCTATTGCGATTTCGTCAATTTTGCGATTTAACTTTTCCAACCTTTGCCCGCTAACTAAACCTAATCTGGCGCCGATTGGCGTCAATCTGCGATCAGCGTTGTCATGCCGTAAAAGTAACCGATACTCCGCCCTGCTCGTAAACATTCGATACGGTTCGTCAACGCTGCGCATAATTAAATCATCTATCATTACGCCGATATATCCTTCTTCGCGTCCCAAAATAAACGGCTCGCATTTTTTAATTCGTAACGCCGCATTCGTCCCCGCAACTAACCCTAGCGCCGCCGCTTCCTCATATCCTGTTGTGCCGTTTAATTGACCTGCAATATAAAGATTGTCAACCAATCGCGTTTCCAACGTCAATTTAAGTTGCTCCGGCGGAATATAATCATACTCAATCGCATACGCATAACGCATTATCTCCACGCCCTCAAGCCCAACAACCATCCGCAACATCCGCTCCTGAATCGCCCGCCCAAATCCAGAAGAAAAACCATTGACATATATTTCATTTGTATTACGTCCCTCCGGCTCAAGAAAAATCTGATGCCTGTCTTTGTCCGCAAAACGTTCTATTTTCGTCTCAATTGAAGGACAATATCTAGGACCCACCGAATTAATTTGACCGTTATACATTGGCGCATATTTCAAGTTGTCCCGAATATATTCGTGCAACTTCGGATTCGTATAAGCGACCCAACATGGAATTTGAACCACGCCGGATAGATTATCATTCAAAAACGAAAACGGCGCCGGCTCAACATCGCCAAAATGCTCGCCCAAAACAGAATAATTTATACTCCTAGAATTGATTCGCGGCGGCGTGCCGGTTTTAAATCTGCTAATTTTAAAACCTAGTTCAATAAGACTTTCACTAATTCCATCTACTGCCGCTTCGCCAGACCTGCCGCCCGAAAACATCCGCTCGCCAAAATGCAAAACACCCCGCAAAAAAGTACCACAACACAACACGACGGCGCCCGCATAAATAATAACGCCATCGTCAGTCTGAACGCCGATTACGCGACGTTTTGAAGATTGTTTAGCGGCAAGCTCGGCGGCATTATGATCGTCGGCATGATTGACGACAGGCTCGGTAATAATAGAAACAATCTTGTCTTGACGCAATTTTAAATGCGGCTGATTTTCAATAATACGTTTGATTTCGTTTTGATATTCTTTCTTGTCCGCTTGCGCGCGAGGTCCTTGCATTGCGGGACCTTTACTTTTGTTAAGCATACGAAATTGCATGCCCGTTTTGTCTATCGCAACTCCCATCGCGCCGCCGAGTGCGTCTATTTCACGGACAATATGACCTTTGCCAATACCGCCAATCGCAGGATTGCAACTCATCTGCGCTACCGTGTCAAGATTGCCCGTAACCAACAAAACATCAACGCCAATCCGCGCCGCCGCCAACGCCGCCTCACAACCGGCATGACCAGCGCCAACAACCACTACATCAAATATCTCCTTACCAAACGTCAAAATAAACCTCGTAAAATATAACGCAATTTTTGTGGGACAAGTGGGACAAGAGGAACAGAGGAACAAATGGGACAATTTTTTTATAACAAAAAACTTTTCTCTACAGGTAACTTCTAAAAACCAGTTTTTTATTTACCACCGAGAACACAGAGTTCACAGAGAAGAAAATTTTCAAAAATTATTTTATATACAACGTCAATTATAATATTCAATAACATTTTGATTGCAATTAAAATTTTCCTCTGTGTTCTCTGTGTCCTCTGTGGTTAATAAAAATAAATTTGTG
>JAISLW010000342.1 GCA_031277105.1 Planctomycetaceae bacterium
GGTAACTTCTATACTGCTCGTACTTGAAATTCAGCGATTTAAAAGCGTCAAAGCCTGCCGTCCGAAAGCTAGGCAGGCGAAGGTAAACGCAAACTCAAGTACGAATAGTATAAAAAGCACAAATTTATTTTTATTAAACACCGAGAACACAGGGAACACAGAGGAAGTTTTTATTAGAATCGAAATATTATTTAATATTCTAATTGACTTTGGATATAAAATAATTTTACAAAATTTTCTTCTCTGTGAACTCTGTGTTCTCGGCGGTTAAATAAAAAACTGGTTGTTATACAGATCGTACTTGAATTTCAGCGATTTAAAAGCATCAAAGCCTGCCGTCCGAAAGCTAGGCAGGCGACGGTAAACGAAAACTCAAGTGCGAACAGTTTAGAAGTTGCCTAGATGAATTTTTGAGAACGTTTACAAAAAAAATTTTTTGTTCCTTCTTGTCGTTTGATAGAAGTTATGGTAATATTTTTGCCTTCGTAAATTGATATGCGTTTTGCGGCGTTTTGTTTTGCGGGCAAGTTTTTTTGTCGTCTGCCTCAAATTGCCGCCAAACAAATCATATTAGTCAACAATGTAACAGTTCACGGAAATTTAGGCGATAGATTTTAGAGGATAGGGAGTAGTTTTTTGGAAAACTAGATAACAAATTTTTGTTATAAAAAAATTGTCCCACTTGTCCCTCATGTTCATTTGTCCCTCAAAAAAGTTGCCAAAACGTAATTTAATAAACAAATTTTCGCGAACGTATCCAATTAACAATTAAAATTTCAACAATAAAATATTATGAATACAAAAGTCCTTTATGCGGTTTTCAAACGTAATTTTGTCAGTTATCTTTCCAATCCGACGGGTTATGTTTTTATTTGCGTATTTGTGTTGTTAAGTTCCATAGCGGCATTTTTGCCGGATGAATTTTTCAATGCTAATCTTGCTAATTTAGATCAGTTGAATCTTTGGTTTCCGCTTATAATGCTTGTTTTTGTTCCTGCAATAACGATGGGTATTTGGGCGGATGAGCGACGTCAAGGCACCGACGAGTTATTGCTTACAATACCTGCGAGCGATTTTGATATAACGCTTGGCAAATTTAAGGCGGCAGTATGTATTTATTTCGTGTCGTTAATTTTTTCGTTTATTTGTAATTTGATTATTTTGAAGTATCTCGGATCGCCTGATTTCGGTTTAATTATTTCAACGTATATCGGCTATTTTTTGATTGGCGTGACAATGATTTCGATTGGGATGGCGGCTTCGTTTTTGACGGGTAATCTTACGGTATCTTATATTTTGGGCGCGATATTTTGTTCTCCTCTTATAGCGATTCAATGGATAGATGCGGCGCCGGTTCCTTCTGGAGTCGCTATGATATTGAAATCTTTTAGTATAGCGGCTCAATTTGAACTTTTCGGTCGCGGTATTTTTAATTTATCCAGTATAATTTATTTTGGCATGATAACATCGACAATGCTTTATCTTAGTATGGTAATGATCGGTCGAAGGCATTGGGCGGCTCATCGCAAATGGATCGGTATTTTTCATTATTCAATTCGTACCTTATCATTGTTGACGATAGGATTGAGCGTAGTGTTTATTTTTAGGCATCATGATTTGCGGGCTGACATGACGGAAGAAAAACTTGGCACGCTTTCTACGACTACGGTAGAATTGCTTAAAAAACTTAAACCGGATCACCCGATAATAATCGAAGCATTTTTAAGTTCGGACTTGCCGGATTCTCATATTCAGACGCGTTTAAATATTATTTCGACGCTTGACGAAATTCAATCTATTTGCGGCGCCAACGTATCCGTGCAAATTAACCAGAATATGCAACCGAATACAAATGAAGCGTTGCTCGCTAATCAACGTTACGGAATTAAACCTCAAGAAGTCGCCTTCTCCTCGCGCGGTCAACACGTAATGAAAAGCGTTTTTATTGGAATAGCGTTAAGATCGGGATTGAATACGTTGACGTTACCGTTTATTGATCGCGGTTTATCTGTTGAGTATGAGTTGGTTCATGCGATTTGCAACGTATCGTCTCCGATGAAAAAGCGCGTCGGCATATTGAAGACGGATGCGGCATTGTTGGGGCGTATTGATATGAGTACGTATAGGATGTTGCCGAATTGGGCGGTAGTCGATGAGTTACGGAAGCAATATACAGTCGTTGAAGTTGATCCGAAGGATCCGATTTCGGAGCGTTTTGACGTATTAGTTGCCGTTCAACCTTCTGCGCTTGCGCCGAATGAGACGGAGAATTTTATTGCTGCGATTAAGAGCGGTCAGCCGGCGGTGATTTTTGAGGATCCATTTCCGGTTTATGTTTCGGGCGTTGCTGGAACGTTGGAGAAGCGTGCTGCGGCGGGCATGATGGGCATGTTCGGTCAAGGTCAGCCTAAAGGCAGTCTTGAACCGCTTTGGCAATTTTTAGGCGTGCGCGTTGAAGGATCGCAAGTAATATGGCAAGATTACACGCCTATTCGCAAAGTTGACAAAATTCCGAAATTTTTCGTCTTTCTTGACCGTAGCGCCGACGACAAATTGCGAAATAAAAATAGTAAATCGCCCTTTACGGAAGACCCGACGGCGCGGACGTTGCAATATTTAATGTTTCCTTTTGCGGGACATTTGCAAAACGAGCCGACGGCGACGAACAAGTTTAATATTGCGCCGGTGTTGCGGACGTTTAAAGAACCTTCCGGCGTAATAATGACGTTGGCGTTGCAACGCGGGCTTCGGGACAATTCTTTTGAGCGGTCGTTGGTAACTGACAATACTGACAAAAATATTGCGGCGCGTATAACCGGCGAGTTAGCGCCGCCGCCGCAGACCGACGTGAAACCGGATCAAAAACCGGTATTACCGGAGCCGGTTAAAATAAACGTAATGCTTGTTGCGGATATTGATATTTTGTCGAATGACATG
Source organism: Planctomycetaceae bacterium (assembly GCA_031277105.1). Lineage (GTDB taxonomy): Bacteria > Planctomycetota > Planctomycetia > Pirellulales > Thermoguttaceae > WRKP01. The sequence continues at coordinate 2,938 of JAISLW010000342.1, forward strand.
TTTGGTCTGCGGCGTAATCCGGCGGTAGGCGGCAGCGGGTTAGATTTTGACAATGTTAATTTTGTATTGAATGCAATTGACAGTATAGCCGGCGACGATAGATTTTTGGACGTGAGAAATAGACGACCGAAACATAGAACGTTATCAAAATTTGACGAAAATACGGATATGATTCGCAATGTTACAAATCAGACGTTGAAGGACTTGCAGGATAATTTTGATGCGAAAGTTAAAAGCGAAAAAGATAAATTAACAACGGCGATAGCAAACTTACGGTCGCAATATGACAGCGGCTCGTTAAGTGATGCGGAAGTAGCGCAACGCGTAGCGACAATGGTCGCGGTGTTGCAGAAAAAATTCGACGCCGACGAAGAACAATTAAAACGCGACTTGAATATCGCAGTAAGCGAAGCGGAAGTAAAATTAAACGAACATATACGCGGAATCAAAGGACGTTATAAATTAGCCACAGTAGCAATACCGCCAATACCGCCGCTAATAATCGCACTAATCGTATTCTTAATCAGAAGAATAAGAGAAACAGAAGGAATCCCAAAAACAAGATTAAAGAAAAAATAACGCCTCACGGAATTTTTAAACTGTTCGCACTTGAGTTTGCGTTTACCTTCGCCTGCCTAGCTTTCGGACGGCAGGCTTTGACGCTTTTTAATCGCTGAATTTCAAGTACGAGCAGTATAGAGATAGGGATTAGGGGATAGGGGGTAGGGTGTAGATTTATTGTAACAATAAATATTTTTCTCATCTGTCCCGTTAGGGAAAACATGTTGGTAGAAAAGCAAAGTCCAAAATATATTTGTCCCGCTTGTCCCTCAAAAAAAATTATCAAAACGTAATTTAATAAACAAATTTGCGTGAGCAGTTACAAAAAATGTAATTTAACGATCAAAAAAATTGATATATGAGTTTAAGTAATGCTAATAATTGTTGCAATAAATTTGTTGCGTTTGAATTTTTATATTCGCAAATTTTATATTTGCGGATATTGCAAGGCGGGCGTAGTTTTTTATTTTTATATTTTATATTTTTATTATTTTTTTGTGAAATTCTTTTTTTGCGGTTAAATGCGGAGGAGAAGTCAGTTGACGATGATAATGTTCTAATTCGGGCGAATGAGCTTTCGGTAGCGTTTCGTAATGCGACTAATCGCGTTTTACCTGCTACGGTCAAAATAATTTCCCGTATTCAAACCACCGAAGAGTATAATGCGATGTCTAAGTTGTCTCCTGCGCTTCCGGCGACGCGTCAGCGGCGTAATCCTGGCGATAATACGGGTACGGGCGTATTGATTGATTCTAGCGGAATTGTTGTTACGAATAATCATGTTGTAACAGTTGCGCGTGAGATTGACGTGGAGTTGCCGGACGGTCGAACTTATTTTGCCCGTAAATTCCGGCACGATCCCGATACGGATGTTGCGGTGATTTGGCTTGACACGGAAGCGAATGAGAAGTTGCCGTATGCTGTTTTTGGCGATAGCGACAAGATGGATATTTGCGATTGGGTTATTGCGGTAGGTAATCCTTTTGAACTTGATTCTACAGTTAGCGCCGGAATAATTAGCGCAAAAGGCAGGTCGTTACAACGAGTCAGCCGAACTGAATTTTTACAAACCGACGCCGCCATCAATCCTGGCAACTCCGGCGGACCGTTGATAAATCTCAAAGGCGAAATTATCGGTATAAATACGGCTATAGTTTCACGCACCGGCGGCTCGCAAGGAATAGGGTTCGCAGTACCGTCAAATAACGTAAAATGGGTTGTCGATCAATTGGTCAAAAAGAATCGCGTCGACCGCGCATGGTTCGGCGTAATATTAGCGTCGATTACGCCAGGCGAAGCAAATCGATTAGGCGTCCGCATGAAAGCCGGCGTAATTATTGACAAAGTGCTGCCAGGCTCGCCTTGCGAAGAAGCGGGTTTATTGCCCGACGACGTTATTATCAAATTTGACGGACAACCGGTAAAAGAAGTTTACCAATTTCAACGCTTGTCAGAACGCGCCGAAATAAACAGAGAACACGTAATCGATTTTATCAGAGATCGTAAATTCAAACGCGTAAACGTCTGGGCGGTGTTGTTGCCAAAACATCAACAACGAATAAACTTGATCGGAGACGCAAAAACGCCGTCGTATTTTGATCGACAATTAGGGATTCTTCTGATGACGCCGTCGGACATAATGTTAAAAACCCTAAAAATGGGCGATAAACACGGACTACTCGCAATAACAGTTATTCCCGAAAGCCGCGCTCACAGAGCAGGTTTATCAGACGGAATGCTGATTACGGCAGTTGACAATATTCCTACCGCGACTATAAAACAATATATTGAAGCAAGAGAAGGAACATCACTGTCAAACGGTATTACGCTAAACATAGTCGAACCGCAAGGCGCCGAAAAAAAAATCATAATCAAATTAGACCCAATGCCCGAAAATTAATTGGCGAACCAATCTTTGCCGGAATCATTATCGTAAATTTACATAATTTTAACCCTAAACTAAAACTTAAATTTAAACTTAAACCTAAACTTAAATATTAACATTAACCCTAACCCTAACCCTTAACACCAACCACAAAATATGGTAAATACAACTAACAATTCGAAAATTATAATAGACATACTTAACGAAGCGCGTAGCATGGAACTTTACGGAATATCGCAATATATGAATCATCATTATCGTTTAGACGACGCCGATTATGTTAAATTGGCGAAGGAGATGAAACGTATTGCGATAGATGAAATGAAACATGCGGAAGCATTCGCAGAACGTATAAAAGATATTGATAGCGATTGCGAACCTTCAACCGAAATCAAAGGCGCTCTGATAAAAAATCAAAACGTCGACGCTATTTATGCAACCGATAAAAACGCCGAAGCAGAAACTATACGCAAATACAACGAATTTGCACAAATCTGCCGCAAAAATAACGACGTAGTTAGCGCAACGCTTTTTGAAAAAATTACAAATGAAGAACAAGAACATTTGAATTATTTTGACGACGTCGAAAGACATATCAAAGAACTCGGAGGCAGCTATCTTGCACGCCAAACCGATAAAGAATAATTTTAAACTATTCGTACTTGAGTTTGCGTTTACCTTCGCCTGCCTAGCTTTCGGACGGCAGGCTTTGACGCTTTTAAATCGCTGAATTTCAAGTACGAGCAGTATAGAGATACTCGTATAACTATTTGTTAGAGTATTTTTTGATCAAAAAATTACGTTATATTTCGCCCTGTTACGCGTCGCCTCAAAAGGGGCGAAAAAATATTAACTGTTCGTACTTGAAAAATTCAGCGATTTAAAAGCGTCAAGCCTTGTTGTATGAAAGTTAGGCGGGCGATGGTAGATGTAAATTAAATCGCTAACAATTTAAAAATAATTTTATGACATATTTGAGTGATATTGAGATAGCGCGTCGTGCTTCTCTTTTACCTATTGGCGTTGTTGCGGAGAAGATAGGTCTTTCGGAGGATCAGATTGAGCGTTATGGTAAATTTAAGGCGAAGATTTCATTTGAGGCGATAGAGTCGTCTTCGAGTAATCCGGATGCAAAGTTGATTCTTGTTACGGCGATTAGTCCGACTCCGGCGGGCGAGGGCAAGACGACGACTAGTATTGGGTTATCGGATGCGTTGAATCGTCTTGGGAAGCGGACGATAGTTTGTTTGCGTGAGCCGTCGATGGGACCGTGTTTTGGCATGAAGGGCGGCGCTACAGGCGGCGGTTATTCTCAAGTTGTTCCGATGGAGGATATTAATTTACATTTTACGGGAGATTTTCATGCGATTTCGTCGGCGCATAATCTTCTTTCTGCGATGTTAGACAATAATTTGCATTTTGGCAATTCGCTTGGCATAGACGAGCGGCGTATAGTTTGGAATCGTGTTGTTGATTTGAATGATCGTGCGTTGCGTAAGGTTGTGCTTGGTCTTGGCGGCGTTTTTAATTCAGTTCCGCGTGAATCGGGTTATGATATTACGGTAGCGTCGGAGGTGATGGCGATTTTTTGTCTTAGTAAATCGGTTTCGGAGTTGAAGTCGCGTTTGGGCAAGATAATTATTGGTTACAAGCGGGATGGTTCGCCGGTTTTGGCGTCTGATTTACGGGCGGACGGTTCGATGGCGGTGTTGTTGCGGGATGCGTTGAAGCCTAATCTTGTGCAGACGCTTGAGGGCAATCCTGCGATAATTCATGGCGGTCCGTTTGCGAATATTGCTCATGGTTGTAATTCGATTTTAGCGACAAAATTTGCGTTGAAAAATTCAGAATATGTTGTAACTGAAGCGGGGTTCGGCGCCGACTTGGGGGCGGAGAAATTTTTCGATATTAAGTGTCGTCAAGCGGGTCTTAAACCTGATGCGGTTGTGATTGTTGCGACGGTGCGGGCGTTGAAGTATCATGGCGGCGTTGAGATAAAGGACTTGCAAACGCCGAATGTTAAGGCGTTGGAGGCGGGGTTTGTGAATTTGGCGAAGCATATTGAGAATATGTTGCAATATGGTTTACCGGTAGTTGTTGCGATCAATGCTTTCCCGACGGATGTGGAGGAGGAGACGCAATTATTGATAGACAAATCGGCGGCGATGGGTATTAGTGCGATTAGGGCGTCTCATTGGGCTGATGGCGGCGCTGGGGCGGAGGGGGTTGCGAAATCGGTTTTGGATATTGTCAGGGGCAAGTCGTCGCAATTTAAATTGTTGTATTCAGACGAGGCGTCTCTTTTGGACAAGGTTGAGGCAGTTTGTCGTAAAATTTATGGCGCTGATGGGATTAGTGTTGACAAGAGTGTGAGGAAAAAATTTGACCAATTTAGTGAATTGGGATTTAGTAATTTGCCGGTTTGTATTGCGAAGACGCAGTATTCGTTTTCGACTGATCCGGTGTTGCGGGGTTGTCCGTCGGGTTTTATTGTGCCGGTTCGTGATGCGAGGGTTTCGGCAGGCGCTGGGTTTGTGGTTGTGTTGACGGGTGATATTATGACGATGCCGGGACTATCGCGATCGCCGGCGGCGGAAAGAATTGACATAGACGAAAACGGTCAAATCATAGGATTATTTTAAAAAATATCTTTCTAATCTGCGTAATCTATGTATCGTTTTTAAAGCGAACCGCAAACCGAAGGATCGCGGATGTCTCGCTTGCGAACCTGGAAGGAACATAGGCGAAATACCTGCGATCCTAAAAAGCATGCGAGACCAACGGATCGCGGGCGTCCCGCCTGCACTTTGCCGCAAGGCAAACAAAAAGGCGCTTAAGATCAAAACCTCGCTCATTAGCGGTTGAGTACAACCGCTTGCAGGCGATCCTAAATGCAGGCGAGACCGACGGATCGCGGGCGTCCCGCCTGCACTTTGCCGAAAGGCAAACAAAAAGGCGCTTAAGATCAAAACCTCGCTCATTAGCGGTTGAGTACAACCGCATGCAGGCGTTTCGCCTGCGAATCTGACGAAACACCAGGCGAAATGTTTGCGATCCTGAAATACCTGCGATCCTGAAAAGCAGGCGAGACCAACGGATCGCGGGCGTCCCGCCTGCACTTTGCCGAAAGGCAAACAAAAAGGCTGTTGAGATATAACATCGCTCATTAGCGGTTGAGTACAACCGCTTGCAGGCGAGACGCCCGCGATCCTGCAATGCAGGCGTTCCGCTTGCGAATCTGACGAAACACCATGCGAAATGTTTGCGATCCTGAAATACCTGCAATCCTGAAAAGCAGGCGAGACCACCGGATCGCGGGCGTCTCGCCTGCATTTTGCCGCAAGGCAAACAAAAAAGGCACTTGAGATCAAAACCTCGCTCACCAGCGGTTGAGTACAACCGCTTGCAGGCGGGACGCCCGCGATCCGGTGGCGAAGGCAAGTTGCTGAAAAACTAACCTAATATAAACTCGCTCATTGGCGGTTGAGTACAACCGCTTGCAGGCGAGATGCCCGCGATCCTGGGATGCAGGCGTTCCGCCTGCGAATCTGAAGGAACACAGGCGAGACGCCTGCAATCCTTCAATCCGTCCCATTTGTCCCTAAAAAAATCTTTCTAATCTGCATAATCCAGATTACATAGATTAAAAAGATTATTTTATAATTCAGAAATCCACATTTCCCCCCTCTGTTGTTTTGTTTTGTAGTCGATATAATTTGACCCTCTTTTTTGACGATACAATATTGACGTAATATTGTACGGATTGAAAAATGTGAACAATTTAACCAAGTAAATAAAAATGAAATTACAAAAAATTTTCGTAACAATTATCTTTGCGATTAATTTGATTGGCGTTTTGAATTTTATCCATCAAGACGCATTCAGCGAACAACCAAAAATAAAAACACTCATCATCGACGGCGATAATAATCACAACTGGAAAGGCACAACGCCAGTATTGAAAAAAATATTAGAAGATTCAGGACGATTTACCGTTGACGTTATTAGTTTGAAAAAAGTCGAAAATAATTACGTTGTCGCCGCAGTATCAGAAAATCTACCGCAAAACTTAATCAATAACGACTTCAATAACATATTCGATAAATTTGATCTAGTCGTGTCAAACTTCAATAACCACAGAGGCGGCTCATGGTCAGACGCTACAAAAGAAGCATTTGAAAAATTTGTCAAAAACGGTCGCGGTTTCGTCGTCTATCACGCCGCCGATAACGCATTCCGCGAATGGAAAGAATACAACAAAATGATCGCCATCGGAGGATGGGGTAACAGAAACGAAAAAGATGGACCTTATTTGTACATCAACAACGAAGGTAAAATTATCCGCGACGATTCCAAAGGTCGAGGAGGCAGCCACGGTAAACGTTGGACATTCACACTCACAAACCAAACGCCGGAACATCCAGTAATGAAAAACTTGCCTGCAAAATTTAAACAAACTGTAGAAGATGAATTGTACGATTTAATGCGCGGTCCCGCCGAAAATGTTACTATTCTCGCAACAGCGCCCTCAAAAGATACCAAAAGACACGAACCAATCCTACTCGCAATAGATTACGGAAAAGGCAGAGTATTTCACACGGCATTAGGTCACGACGTGCCGCAAATACAAAGTCCCGCATTCGTCATAACTTTTTTACGCGGCGCCGAATGGGCGGCAACCGGAAAAGTTACAATAACACCACAAAAAAATCTAGAAAATGAAACTGAATAATTTTAAATAATAATTAACAGAACTTTAGAGAAGAGAGATTAGAATAGTTTTTTAAAATAAAAATTGTCCCCCTTGTTCCTCTTGTCCCACTTGTCCAACAAATACAGAATCACTAATCAATTTTTAACCCAAATTTAACCTTAACCTTAACCCTAAACCTTAACCCTAAAATTTAATTGAAAGGAACCCTAAACATGTCCAAAATTAAAGGAACTAAAACAGAGAAAAATTTGCTTACGGCATTCGCAGGCGAGTCGCAAGCCCGCAACAGATACACTTTTTTTGCGTCTCAAGCATCGACTGAAGGTTACGAGCATATCGCTCACATTTTCAACGAAACAGCCGCACAAGAACAAGTACACGCTAAACAATTTTTCAAATATTTAGACGGCGGCGGTCCACTTGAAATAACAGCGGCATATCCGGCTGGCAGCATATTGTCAACCGAAGAAAATTTACTCGCCGCAGCAAACGGCGAATACGAAGAATGGGCGGTCATTTATCCTGAATTTGCAAAAATAGCAAAAGAAGAAGGTTTCATAGAAGTCGCACAAACTTTCACCGCAATAGCAGTTGCAGAAAAACAACACGAAAGACGTTATCGCGGATTCCTAGAACATCTCAAATCCGGCGATTTATTCAAACGCTCAAACGTAATCTGGAGATGCAGACATTGCGGTTACGTCAGCCCCGCCCTAACCGCCCCAACAATCTGCCCCGCTTGCAAACACCCACAAGCCTGGTACGAAATCCTAGCCGAAAATTGGTAATCTTAAATTGTTAGCGATTTAATTTGTATTTACCGCCGACTGCGTTCCTACAAACGATTTTTTGTAACAAAAAATAAGGATCGTAGCCGTCTCGGCTACAAGTTGCCGCAAGGCAAACAAAAAAATCGGTTGAGATATAAACTCGCACAACGGCGGCTGAGTACAACCGCTTGCAGGCGAGACGCCAGCGATCCTTCAATCTGTCACATTTGTTCCTAAAAAAATCTTTCTAATCTGCGTAATCTGTGGATCATTATTTTTGTCCACAGATTAAGCAGATTAAAAAGATTTTTGTTTTGACGGGGAAGTATTGACAGGCTTTTCTGTTTGTCTAAAATATTCAAAATTCTGATTTTGAGATGAGTCTTGAATCGTCGATATTGTGCGTTTGTAATTTTTGTAACAAAAAATCTGCTCTCTAACTTTCTAAAAAACTACACCCTATTCCCTACTCCCTATTCTCTACACCCTACCCCCTAAAACCTATCGTTTAAATTTCCGTGAAGTGTAATGAATTTTTTTTTAATTTTGTAATTTCCATCCGTCTGGGATAATTGATTCTTTTTGAATACATACTACTCCTTCTCTTATCATTCCAAAAGGCTTTTCTTCTCCGTTAAAAATATTTCCCTTGTTTATGATTTCGACATGTTTTCCTATTCTACACGCTTTGTCAATAATTGCATTTTCGATTATTGAATTATCTCCAATTCCGATTTGCGGAATCCCCCTTGCCGCAAATGATTTTTTTTCTTCCGCCGTTTCATAATAATCATTGCCCATAATAATAGAATTTCTAATCCTTACCCCTCGCCCTATTTGACAGCTCAATCCTATAATACTATTCTCAATCACCGCCCACTCCCCGATATTACAACCGTCCGCAATCAAACTCCCCCTTATCGTAGCGCCGTCAATTCGCGTTGGCGGCAGAAATCGCGGCTGCGTAAACGTGTTCCAGTCCGGATGCCCCAAAACAAACGGCGGATTCGTCCCCGCCATCGCAAGATTAGCCGCAAAAAAAGAACGTATCGTACCAATGTCCTCCCAATAACCGTCAAATAAATAAACATACACCTTACGCGTCCTTATCGTCGCCGGAAAAACTTCCTTGCCAAAATCCTTGTAATCAGTTTTCTCTAACGATTCCAATAACGTGTCCCTGTTAAAAAGATAAATCCCCATGCTCGCTAAATAATCTCGCGATTTAGCTTTCACCCCGCGTCCCTCAATCCACGCCGGATCAGTCCGCACATGTTCAAATTCGTCGTCTGTTTTCGGCTTCTCAATAAACCCCACCACGCGCCCATTGCCGTCAAGCCGCATAATTCCCAATTCAACCGCCCTGTTCTTGTTTACCGGCAACCCCGCAATCGATACGTCCGCGCCCGACTTAATATGCGATTCTAACATCGACCTGAAATTCATTTTATAAAGTTGATCGCCAGACAATATCAAAACATACTCTACATTACGCTGCTGAATATAACTCAAATTTTGCCTCACCGCATCCGCCGTGCCTTGATACCAATTCGACTTCTCATTCGTCTGCTGCGCCGCCAATATCTCCGCAAAACCGCCATGAAAATAATCAAATTGAAACGAATGCAAATGATGATGCAAACTTGCAGAATTAAATTGCGTCAAAACATAAACTTGATCAATACCACTGTTAATACAATTTGAAAGCGGAATGTCAATCAACCTGTACTTACAACCAACCGGCACCGCAGGCTTCGCCCTAAACTTCGTAAGCGGATACAACCGCGAACCAACACCGCCGCCAAGAATTAATGTTATTACATTTTTCATATTATAAAATTCATTTTAAAACTGTTCACACCCCAAATTGAATTGCCGCCGCCCGCATAACTATCAGACAATATACTTTTAAACTGTTCGCACTTGAGTTTTCGTTTACTTTCGCCTGCCAGTTTTCGGACGGCAGGTTTTGACGCTTTTAAATCGCTGAATTTCAAGCACAATCAACATAGATTCACACTATACCTGAATAACGCGAATTTCAACGTCAATATTTTCTTTAAGCAAATCCTCCACTAGAAACTTTATCGTTTGCCCCGCCCCCGCACACGCAGAACACGCCCCCTGTAAACCAACATAAACCGTCTTGTCCTTTATATCAATCAACTCCAAATCGCCGCCGTCCTGCATTAAAACCGGACGTATTTTTTCATCGATTACCTTCTCTATCTGTTTGAAGAATTTGAAAGTTGAATTACCGCCGCCGCTCGAAGACGTTGGCTGCGTTGTCTGTTCGCTTAATTTTTTTGCTGAATTTTGCTCCGGTAAATTGTCGCTTAATATTCGTAACGAATTATTACCCGCCGCCCGTACCCTATTTTCATTACCCCAAATTTCATCGAGTATATCTTGCAAACCGCCTTGTTTATTTTGACACAACGTACAAGCGCCGCCGGCTTTTATCGAACCCGTAATTTCAGAAATTGTCCGCAGATTAAGTTCCTTTATCTTTCGGCGTATGTAAGATTCGGAAAGGACAAAACAATTACAAACGATTCTACTTTCGTCTTGTTGCTCTTTTTGATGCGTATCTATTCCAATTGCGTTCAAATCGACGCCTCGTTTTTTTGCCCAATCAAACACCGCAGCCTGCAACGCCTCCGCGCCCATTACCGAACAATGTATCTTCTGCTCCGGTAAACCGCCGACAAAATCAACTATGTCCTTGTTCGTTATCTTCAAAGCCTCAACAGGCGTAAAACGCTTCGACTCAATAATACGACACAACGCCTCCGACGAGGCTATCGCCGACGTACAACCAAACGTCAAATAACGCGCCTCCACTATCACATCTTTAAACGGATCAGAATTACGCTCAACCCGAAACGTAAACGATAACGCATCGCCGCACGCTATCGAACCATGCTCGCCCTTACCGTCAGGATTAGGTATTTCGCCGAGATGCGTACCCTTTTCTCCTTGCACGGCGGCGCTAAAGAGCTCTTTAGTTTTATCACTATATTCCCAAGGCATATTTAATTTGAAACGTTAATTTAATTGTTTCGTGTTCGTTCAGGTAAAATAATATTCAAAAGCAAATAACACAAACTCGTAAACCAATTATACTAAAAAATAAGAACAATCCCTATTTGACAATTACGCTAAACAATCTTAAACAGTTAGCGATTAAATTCGCAATTACCACCGCCCGCATAACTATCAAACAACAACCTTGACGCTTTAAACTGTTCGCATTTTAATTTGCAATTCACCTTCGACTGCCACTTGCCGCTTGCCTAGCTTTCGGACGACAGGCTTTTACGCTAACGCTTTAAAATCGCTGAAATTCAAGTACGAACAATATACATCAATGAATTTCAAGTACGAGTAGTATAAGAAACGCCCCAGCGATAAAACGCCGCTCCGCCTAGCAGACAAAGTAAACATGATTATGAAGGTAATAACCCCAAAAGTCAATCTTTATCAAAACATCCACGCTTAAAAATTTTGCCAAACTTGTTAGATAATTATCACTTAATTTTTCTAATTATCAACGCCCATCCATCAACCGCCAACCTGTCTATTGACAGTTCATATATCAAAAAAATATATTACGCCTTAAAATCGCAGAATTTCAAGGACAAACAGTATAAAAACACTACGACATAATTAATATTATCGATTTATCACTTCCATCTTGCAACCTACATCTTTACCCGAAAACGCAACGCCTAGAAGGAGAACCTTGCCAATATATTTATTGTAATAACGCAAATCGTGTATTTGGTCAATTGCGTTTTTTAGCAACGCTTCGATTTTAGTTTCGGCGTGATATTTTAATTCGGCGACAACGGTTAAACCTGGTTGTTCCCAAACTATATCAGAACGTCCGCGATTATTAGGCGTTTCGCCTTGAATCTTGAAACCAAGCAAACGCAACCAGATCAACATTATCGTATGATAATACGCTTCATTATTATGATGAAGTTCATAAGGAACAGTAGCAATCATCGCCTCAAGACTATTATTAAAACCAGCCTCGTCGCAATTTCTCAATTGCCGTTCCATTGTCAAACGTAAATTGTCTATTTGTTCGTCTGGATATTTGCCGTAAGATTTCAACAAACAAGTTAAGAATGCCTCATTCACCTCTGAATTGGGAACGCCAAGAATATAACTCGGAATACCTTCGTTTACTTCTTTATGTTTAATTGTCAAATAACCCGTTTGAAATAACAACGGCGTTTCTTCAATATCAGAAGGTTTATAACCGTTAAAAAAACGACCGCTCACGGTGAAAGGTTCTATCATTGTTGTTGTATGATTACGCCGCTGGATAATTTCAAT
>JAISLW010000163.1 GCA_031277105.1 Planctomycetaceae bacterium
ACGTTATGAATTATTAAAATTTAATAATTATTTTATACGTATTGCGGCCCAAAAAATAAACACAGCGGCGAAACACCGCCTACCTTTTTACAAAAAATAAGTTTTTAGAAGTTCCCTTACGTTTTGGTAATTTTTGAGAGACAGAAGGGACTGAATGGACAAGAGGGACAATTTTTTTGTAACAAAAAATTTAGAATGAACACAGGCGTCTAGCCTGCAATTTGCCGATAGGCAAACAAAAAGACTGTTGCGATATAACCTCGCTCATTGGCGGTTGAGTACAACCGCATGCAGGCGAGACGCCTGCGATCCTTCTGACAATTTTTTTGTAACAAAATATCTGTTCCTAGTTTTCTAAAAAACTACTCCCTATCCCCTAATCCCTATTCCCTAACATCTAAAACCTAACGCATAAAATTTTGTGAATTGTTACAAACTAATTTCCGATTTCTGATTTTAAGATGCCTAATTCCATTAGTAGCGGCGTTAATAGCGCGTCGCATTTTTCTTCTAATTCTTTTTTTTGTTCTCTGATTTGCTCGACGGTATTTTTTGATTTTATTCTTGGATTTTCAACGAATTTTTTTTCTTCCATGCATGCCGCATAGTAATCTTTGATATTTTTTCGTACAGATTCTTGAATATTTGTATCGGTGATTACTTTGACTAATTCTTTTTCGGTATCGTCTAAAAAGAAGTACTCAATTTTATCCATAATTTTTTCAACCTCTCTTTTAGTATCATTGATAGCGTCGTATGGGTTTTCATTTTTTTTGATTGCGTCTGACATTGCTTTTATGTATTGATTCATGCAAATTCGGAACAGATAATCGACTTCTGCCATCCATTTTAGCGCAACTTTTGCGCGGTGTTTTGAGTTATTTATTTTCTTTTCATTTTCGTTAAGTTTTTCCATTTCGGCGAGTGATTTTAAAATATCGTCGCATGGAATACAAAAAGCAATTCCCTCAATTCCTTTTTCTGTTCTTGCTTTCAAAGTTACCATTCCGATAACTTGTCCTGTTTGATTTATTGCCGGTCCGCCGGAATTACCGGCATTGATAGAAATTCCCAGTTGATAAAACGTCCTATTGTCAATCGTCGCCTCCGAACTCAAAATGCCTTTATTAACCGCAATTTCCATAACGTCGTTTCCGACGCCAGGATTGCCGATAGCGACTACTTCCTCGCCGCGTTTAAATTGATAATTTTCGGCAATCGGCAGCGCCGCCAATTTTGTATCTATCTGCAAAAAAGCCAAGTCGAGATTCGGGTCTTTATAAAGTAATTTAGGTTGAAATTTTTTTCTGTTTTCTTTGTCCGCCGCCGGAAAATACACCGTCGATAATTCCAAAATCTGATCGTCGATCACATGTTTATTCGTTACCAGAACTCCCGTTCTAATTAAAAAACCTGTTCCGTGTCCTTTTAAACCTTTGATTACGGCTACGGACGCTTCCGTTTTAGCGATAGCCTCTTGCGTAGATAAAATTGCCGGTTCTTTCGGTTTTATTCCGGCGTCGTTCAACTTAATCGGAATATTTGAATTAGATAATAGTTCTTGCAAGAAAACTAGATTTTCACTTTTAATAACAACAGAACCGACTGCCTTGACAACTATCGCAAACACGACAATCGCAATTACAACAAGCGACAATTTAACTATATTCGCCGGAGAATGAAACCAACTTATATTATTAACGCCGGTATTTGATTGTTGATTTGACAGCGGCGAAACGATTTTAAAATATTCGTTAAACGGTTTAATTGTACGGATAGGTTTAGCGTCTTGGTCTTGTTGCCAAACGTATGAATGCGCGGGCAAAGCGCCGGTTTGAATCATTTGGATAATTTTCGATTGCGTTTCAGGACCATAGCCGTCAATGCCGTTAATACTATAAAACCATTCAGCCTTTTCGGGTTCAGGAGGCTTGCTTGAATCTTGACGCTCTACCAACGACGGCGGAAACAAAAACGCCAAACTACTCGCAGGAAACCAATCTATTTTGTTTTCCGAAATATCGCTGATCTTGTTAATAGTTCTTTTTGCCTTCATCTCTTTGAGTTGAACGGCGTCAAATGGACCAAATATTTTTCCACGAAAACGTAAATAATAAGACATAATATTAGGCTTGTCTAAAAATTCATATAAAATTTAAGGTTTAGTTTTTAAATTCGTAATTCGTAATATTGTATATTATTGTTTTATGAAAACCGGCGAGCATTGTAACCATTTTGACGTTTCGGCGTCGTCTAATTGGATTTTTGATTCGATAATGTTTCCGATTTTAATTGGTTCGAGTTTATTTTCTGCGTTTTTTAGTCTTAAAATATAAACTTCGCCTTCTTCTGCGATTTTAGTGATATTTTTAATTTTGCAATTCCATATTTCGTCGTTTTTTGATAATAGTCCTATCCATTCAAATTTCGGCTGCGTATTTTTCAAGTTTTGTTTTAAAATTTTATTTCCTAGTTTTGTTTTTTCAGATAGTTCTTTTAGTTCTTGTATATTTGGCAATCTTTCTAAAACTGCTTTAGCGATTTCGCGTTGTGGGATGGTATTTTTTGAGTTTACGTCCATCCAATTTGCGTAAAGGTCAATTCCGCTGTCGATGATAATTTTTTGGCATTTTGCGTAATGGATTTCAAAGAACGGATCGATTTTTGACATATCAGTAATAAGTAAATCGATTAGGACGCATTTTAAAATCGGGTCAAGAATATAATTATCCGAAATGACTTCTTCGATGAGATTACAAACGATGTCTGTTGCGTTGTTTTTTATTGCGGCGGTTTTTTTCAAAGCGTCGATAGAAAATTGTTGTTGTGTTGCGTTGATTGTGTGTTTGTATTCGTTGAATGCGTTATCAAATATCTGGTAATTTTTTTTATCCGAAACGAAAGACGTGATATATTCGTAGTTTCCGGCTTTCGTTGGTTTTTCGGTTAGGTAGTACCATTGTTTACCTGCGAGCCATGGATAGACTTCGCGTTTTGAGAGTGCGTTTAAAAGGTCTTCTGTTGTTTTTAGGCTTTTTGCGTCGAATGGTTTTATTTTTGCTAATAATTGTATTTCTTTTTCTAATGTAAAAAGTTCTTCAACGGGCGTTGTTAAATTATCCGCTAAATTTTTAATTTTTCTTGACAATTCCGGCGCCTCTTGTACCAACAAATCGTAATCGTTATTTTTTCTATACGTTTCAACTAATTCGTAAATTATAGTAGAAGTTTTGTTAATTTTTACGAGTTCGTTTAAAATATCGTTTATATCGCCTGCGGCGTGATGGCTAGGGTATTTTTTAACGAAATTATTTAATGCGTATTGATAATTTTTCCAACTTGGAATATTTGTAACAAGATTGTTAAACGCTTCGTTTTGTTTTAATTGTTCGTCGATATTGGTTTCATATTTTGTAATTTGGCTCTGAATTTTTTTAGCGCGTTCTTTGAGACCGGCTGTAATATTTTGTTTTTGTAACAATAATTCAATACGGCTCGATAATTTTTTAGTCGCTAATAAAATATCTTTCGACGGTTGTTCGTTATCTTGTTTAATAGCGGCAAAACTATTAGCGACGTCTGTTAATTCGTTGTTGAAAGCCGTATCTTTTTCGGATTGAAACGTCGATAGCATTGCGTTATATTTATTTTCTAATTCTGATACTTTAGTTTGCTCGCTTGGCGTTCTTACTAATTTTTTAGTCTGTTCAATTGCGGTTTTAATTGAATATAAATCATTGAAATCCGAGTCTTTACTTGCGTCTAAACTTGCCGCCGCCTGCGTATGGCAACGTTCAAAATCTTTTGCCCGCATTCGTCTTCTTGCAATATATTTTGCAGCCGCAAGAAAATTTCTACGACTTCCGGCGCTTTTGCGATTCGGGGCATATCTTTTTCGATCCGTTTAATTGCGTTTATGATTTCGTCGATTTTTTTGTCGGCTTCTATTTTTTGTAAATTGGCAATTACGTTGTTAAGTTGGCGCTTGTTATGTTGATTAACCAATCCCCATGTTATGAGGCTTCCGATCATAATGCACGCGGAAATAATTGCGACGATTATTATTTTGACAATCCGCAACGAGCGTAAATTAATTTCGTCAATTCGGCAATGATATAATTCGTCCAATTCTTTTGCGATACGTAATCCGGCTTGCGACGCCGTATTGTTTAGTTGGTAATATAAATTTTCTAAAACCGGTTTGGGATTTTCCGCATCAAGCGCCTGTTTTAATTCAGACGAGCGACGGTTGAATATCTTTTGCAATTCATTTTGCTTTTGAGTTTCGTTTAACCATTTAACCGCAGAGCGCATCGTCGTCTGTAAATGTTGCGGCATAGAAATCGAATTCGCAACAAGAATCTTCTGGATTGAAGCGTAAACTTGAACCGCTTGCGGATAATTAAAATCGGCAAAAAAATCTAACAATACGTCAACCTGATTTTGCAATATAGAAACGCAAAGCGCCTGACGTAAATGTAAAGGCGGAGAAATCTGCCAATCCGCCGAATTTAACTCCTGATAAAGAGACGTAATCAACGCATTATTTTTAGATTCTACGGCGGCGCCGACTTCTTTATTTAACTCGCCTATTCTAACCTTCTCAAATCTCTCCTGGTCTTCATGCCAAAATAAATTTTGCGAATCTGTTTTAGCAATTAAGCGCAATGTTGCGAGCCGGTCTTTCAAGGGCGAATTATTCAATGATTGCAAACGGTACGATTTCAAGAGCGGTTCAAGAGGCGATACTTGTAAATAAGCGTTTTCTAGTTCTTTTGCCTGTTCCGCTGACAATGCCGGAGGAATACTGTAACCGAGCGTCGAAACTATTTCTACCCATTCGTTGCGTTCGGCGAAGTCGAGTTGTAAAAATTTCGACGGTATGTTAGGGCGTTCCATCTCCGCCAAACGGACGGCTTCTGCGTTGTTGCCGTTACGAATATGTATAATACAATTTTGTATCTGGCGATTAAGTTCGGCGCAAGCTTCGGCGTAATCTCTAGCATATTGTTTAATGAGATCAGGCGAAATAGTTTCAGGAAATGAAATTGCCGTTTGTATATTTTCAATTAATATTTGTAGGTTGCTCATCGTTTAAAATTATGGTTTATGATATATTCAAAAATTTAAATTATTTGGGCGTCTCTAAAAATTCATTTGTCCAGGTAGGCGGCTAAAAAAATCAAACACCGTGCCGAAACGCCGCAGTAGAGTTTAAGTCGCTAATAAATATTAATATTTCATAACACCTAAAATAAATCTATTTTATATGTTATGAATTATTAAAATTTAATAATTGTTTTACACGTATTGCGTCCCAAAAATAAACGCAGCGGCGAAACGCCGCCTACCTTTTTGCAAAAAAATGAATTTTTAGAGACGCCCTAGCGTGTAGTTTGTATCGGGATAATTTTCGTAACAATAAATCTATCGCCTACGCCTTATCGCCTAAAACTCTACGCTTCTAAAATTTCGTGAACGGTTACTTAATTTTTAACTTCAAATAATAACAATTTATTTTCGGGTTTATCAATATCTTCTTTTTTTGTTCCGTTTTTTATCAAGTAAATTGACAAGTCGTTTAATTTGATATTATCCCATTGTTCTTTTATTGTTTTCAGTTCTTCGTTAATATTTTTTATTTTGTTTTCGGTATTTTGTATTTTTTTATTTTGTTCTTTTAAGTTATTGTTTAATTGTTCAATAATAATTTTATTATCTTGAATAATTTTTTGTGCGTTTTGTAAATTGTTTTGCGATTGTTGTTGCGTTAAATTTCCGTTATTTTTAGCGATGAAAGTTTCGGCTTCTTTTATTTTGGTTTGGCATTCTTTAATTTTGAGTTCAATTTCTGTTTTGTTTTTTTTCTCATTATTTATGTCGGCTGCATATTCATTTTTTTGTTTTGACCGGTTTTCGTATTCATCGTATAAAAACTCAACTTTAAAATTAAAATCATTATCGCATGTTATCCTGCAATCGCCTGTTATTGCGGAGTAAGTAATTTGTCTTGCGTATCCTAAAGAATCGTTGCGTTTTATTTTTTCTTTATTTTCGTCCGGTAATTTATGCCGTTTACCGTCGGGCGTAATAAATTCATTAAAATCTAAAAGCAGATTTAAAACTTCATTTTTATAAATAATAAATTCCTGTTCTTTATTTTGTGTGAATTGTTTTACTGCTTCTGCATCATTTGGATTTTTTCCTAAAAAGGTTCGTTCTCTATTTTGAGCGCCGTTTTGTCCTCCGTTTTGTTCTCCGTTTATTGATAAGTTTTGAATTTTATTTGGGCTGATATTTTTTGACGGATTATTTTGTTGCCAAAGCGTAAATTTTTTAATATTGACTTCCGTATTTTTTACCGGCGCCAATAAAGCGACGTTTTTGGTTAATTCAGTTCCCTTGATTTCAACTTTTAATTTTGCGAGTAAAATTCGATTTTGTAATCGCATCCTATCTGTATCTGTTGACAATCTGCCGTAGTTCCATTGACAGCATAAACCTTCTTCTTTTAGTTCTATTGTAAATACCGGTTTTTTTTCATCATTGATTATGAATGCAAAATTGTGTCCTTTGTCATTTTTTTTATCTATTGTAATTTTGTTTTTATCGCATTTAATTTCATTTGCATCCGGCGTAATAAACGACGTATAACTGATAATAACTTTGTCTTTAACATTCCATAAAAAACTAGAATTTTTTAACGTCTGTGATTTCCTATTTTCTTGCATAAAACTTTCCAAAGCGTCCGGTAAATTTTCGATTTGTTTTTTTAATTTTTCGTTGGCTTTAGTTTTTGCTTCTAGTTCTTTTTGTTTTTTTTCTTTTTCGATTTGTTCTGTTTCTTTACGTTTTTTTTCGGCGTTTTGTATTTTTTCGGCTTCGATTTTTGCTTCGTTTTCTTTTCGTTCTTTTTCAATTTTTTCGGCTTCGATTTTTGCTTCTGTTTCTTTTCGTTCTTTTTCAAATTTTTCGGTTTTGATTTTTGCTTCTATTTCTTTTCGTTCTTTTTCAATTTTTTCTTTTTCATCTTTTGCTTTTTGTTCAATTCTTTTTTCGTTAATATTTATAATATAGTTTACAGTTAGGGCGGCGAGCGTTAATATTATGATAATTGGCACAATAATCCAAATTATTCGAAAGATGATATTTGTTTTTTTGTTTTTTTCGTTATTGAGTTTATGTGGGATATTTACGTGTATTTTTTTCTTTTTTGTTGGCACGCTAACTTGGGTTGTCAATATTTTTTGGGCGATATTTTGTTCTTTGGTTTCATTTTGTGAATTTACGGGTAATGTATTTTGTAATTTTTCTATAATTCCGGTTCTGGCGGTTTCGACGTATATTCCGGTTGGTTCGGTTGTTTGTTTTTGTCTTAAATCAATGACGAGCGTATTTGGCGTAAGTTTTTTGTATGCTTCTTCGTCGCTTCCGGCTAAAATACATTTAATTTGTATTTTATTTGCGTTTGGCGGTTCTTGCGACTTCATGAAAAATGTACTAAATGTTGTTTTCCATCGCGTTTCTAGCGGCAAAATTGCAAACGATTCCTCAAGCAACGGCGCCACTTTTATTTTCGGATCAAAAATTAAACTAACCGGATCGCCTCGTTCTATTCGTTCCGCTAAAACGCCGCCCCAACCGGCGTCGCCAAGTTGACGTTCCCAATTATCGCATCTTCGCAACATAACTTTTACGCTAGGAATCTTTGGAGACGTTGCGATTTCATGCGGATTCTCTTGCCAACTCGTCTTGAATAATCCCGCCAAAGAAAAAAGCGCTAAAGGATCGCATTGCAACTTTAACCAATCCCGCTCCTCAAACGCAAGATGATGAGCAATCAAATTAGAACGATGAGTATAGTCAACCCCGCAATCAGAAACACGAGAAACAATATGCAAATCAACGCCGCCTACTCGACGAATAACATGCATAAAAACAGAAGGATTAAACGGCTTCCGCTCGTCGCCTATCGGAAAAATATGACGATAACCGCTCAAAAGCTTCATCGCTTGCGACAACGGCGGCGACGTCCCAACCGTCTGCGCAACCGTACAAAAACCTTGCGAATCCGGCTCAAGACCTTTAGGAACAGACGTGTAAATTAATTCTTGAATCATAATTAAACCGCTCAATTTTTTTCAAATAAACTTTTATACAGATCGTACTTGAATTTCATCGATTTAAAAGCGTCAAAGCCTGCCGTCCGAAAGCTAGGCAGGCGAAGGTAAACGAAAATTAAAGTACGAACAGTTTAAAAATACACACCGCTAATGAATAGTTACGATTATTTTTTTGTCCACAGATTAGACAGATTAAAAGGATTATTTTAAATTTGAAATTAAAATCTGTAATTCCGCATTCCGAATTACAAAACTAAATTCAGTTTTTAATTTTTATAAAAAAGTCGTAATCGTTCACGAAAAATTGTTTATTAAATTACGTTTTGACAATTTTTGAGGGACAAGTGGGACAATTTTTTTATAACAAAAAACTGTTCTCTAAATTTCTAAAAAACAACTCCCTACTCCCTACCCCCTACTCCCTAAAATCTAGCGCGCTTAAATTTTCGTGAACGTTTACAAAGAGTCATGGGTTATAAATTGGCACGCAATATTTTTTTGTTATTGTTTGTGCGTATAGGAAAGGCGTTTCGACCCAAACGGGATTTATTGTGCTTGGGATGTAGCCGGTTGCGTTTGTTTTTGGATCGACTGTCGGCGGTCCTCCGGTGGCGCTGACTGCCATATAAGTTACGTTTTCGGCGAAACTTTCCGCTGTTGACACGAGATCGGGAATCAGGTCAAGCAATAGTTGACGCAATTGTTGCGAATACTCCTCAATTTTTTTAACGTCAAATACGCAAATCGACTTGTCCGGTAAACGATACCAAAGTCGCTTATAATCAAAAAAAGTCGCCAACTGTTTCCATGCGTCAAGTTTCGTCAGAACGATAATCAAAGGTCGTTTATGTTTTTCGTGAAATGAGAGTCTTGCGTGTGCGCGGATGCGTTCTATCATTTCGGTCAAAACTGTTTCTTGCCTGACTTCGCTGCGTCGAACCGTGCCGCCTAGACTTGAATTCATCTGCGGATCGGCGACTGTTTTTTTACATGCTTTTTGAAATCGCTGGTCTTGAGTCGGATCGAACAGAAACATAATAACGTCTGATTTTACGAGATGGCGAGTAACAGGTTGCGTAATATTATCGCTGCCTGGCAAAAAACTTTCTCCGGCGTTATCGTAAAGACAGATCATTTGCGATCTGTAGGCTTGTTTTTGAAACGGGTGATCGGGCATTGCCGTAATTGTGAAGGTGAACGGTTGTGCTAATGTTGTTTCTTGACCGTTTATTTTTGTCCTGTTGTAAATATCGCCTTGCGCTTCGGTTTTTTCTATTGCGACAATTTTATTTTCGCCGGTATTCATAAATTGCGTCGACTCATAATCGCGAATTCGTTTATTCATTGCGGTATCCGCATCAGTAAAATTCATACAAAAATTACGCGTCATTGTTTTACGAAGTTTCCAAATCATTGACGCAAGAAAATATGATTTGCCAGACGCCGGCGCACCGACGATTGAAATAAATGAATTTGGCATCTGCAATATTGCGCGCGGAATTTGAAGATGGCAATTCGGACACGCTAACTTATGGCAAGCAATACCGTGACTATCTAACGCCGCGCCGCTAACGTCAAACCGAAAAGGTAAAAATCGAACCGGCGCTATATCGCCCAATTTAACGTCGCCCAAAAGCTCCGGCGACTCGCTAATAAACAAAATCTGATCCGTCGAAAATTCATGCCAACAATGAGGACAAGAAATCTGCGTTCTAATCTTCATGCGGTTAGGAGTCGAATATTCATTTAATGTTGACATAATTATTATTGTTGTTAAGTTGAGTTAATTTGTAACCGTTCACTGAAATCCGTTTGATAAATTATCATAACGAAATTTTAGCGACAAGTGGGACAGAATGACCATGTGGGACAATTTTTTTGATAACAAAAAACTATTTTCTAAATTCATAACTCTTAATTAAAAACTCTATACCCTATCCCCTAAAATTCTACGCCTCTAAATTTTTGTGAACGATTACAATAATTTAACAGATTGTAAACTTCGGTCAACATAGATATACGTATAATTTCAAAATCGTAAATTAAATTTGTCACTCATGTCCCTCACGTCTCACTTGTCCCACTTGTTCTACTTATCCCTCAAAAAAATTTTTAGTTTTTTCTCAAATATCTAAAAAATTTCTAAAATTGGGGTTTCCTGTTTTTCAGAAAATTTGTAAACTTCCGTTTTATTGTTTGTATATTACTCGTACTTGAATTTTAGCGATTTAAAAGCGTCAAAGCCTGCCGTCCGAAAGTAGGCAGGCAAAGGTAAATCGCAAATTAAAGTACGAACAGTTTAGAAGTTTGTCAATTATTTTTTGCTGGCGTGTGATGCGGCGTGGGTTTGTGTGATAAAATTTTAATGTAATAAAATAAGGAGATTTTTTGGGCATGGACGCTTATTTTTTTTATCGTTTTATTTTGGTTATTCTTTTTTGTGTTGTTGAATTTGTATTTGTTTCTTTTTCGTATTCTTCACAATATTCGACGGCGAATTTTACGGTTAATGGCGTTTCGTTGACGATAGAACAGGCGCGTAAATTTTGCGAGACGGCTGAAGTTTGTCGTCGTGATTTATCGATGCTTTGGCTTGGCGTGGCGTTGCCGGATTGGTCGTTGAAGTATCCGATAGAGGTCAAGGTTGGTGAAAATCTTGGCGCGGGCGGTTCGACTACATTTGTGTTTCGGGGCGGCGATGTTTATGGCGAGATGAATATTCAAGGTTCGGAGAAGCGTATAATTGATTCAGTGTTGCCACATGAGGTTTCTCATACAATTTTTGCGACGTATTTTAAGGCGCCGGTTCCGCGATGGCTTGACGAAGGCGCGGCGACTTGCGTCGAACATTATTCAGAGCGGGAGAATTACCGGAAAATGATACGACATTTTTTGCAAGAGGACGTAAAAAAATGTTTACCGTTTAATCGTATGGTTATGTTGAAGGAGTATCCAGACGACGTGATGCCGTTTTATGCGCAAGGATATTCTGTGGCGGAGTATCTTATAACTGTCGGCGGTCATAAGTTGCTGATAAAATTTGCGGAGACGGCGATGGAAACGGGCGATTGGAATTTGGCGTTACGGCGTCATTATGGAATTGAGAATCTTGGCGAATTGCAAAAAAATTACTGGTTAGAGTGGGTTGCGATAGGTTCGCCTGTCGTGTTGTCGCAAGTGCCGGAACGGTTAAAATTGCCGCAAAAAAACAACAATATGATTATTTTGGCAAATAATAAATATCCAAATTATACGCAAAACAACAACAATATTGCAAATCAGAATCGCAACAAACAAACCCAAAAAAGAACTGCGCCGCCAAAACCAACTATCTTGCAAAATTACGCCGGACAAAATAATTCAAATACCGCCGTTACAAAAATCCCCGCATCGTTCTCAAATACAAAAAACCCGATAATACCAATACCAGCCGAATATAAAAGTTCATACGAAATCTTATCAGCCGGCGGAGAATCTATCGCAAATTTCTAATCGGCAATTTCTAATAACCAGTTTTTTATTTATTAACCACAGAGAACACAGAGTTCACAGAGAATAATTTTTTGTAACCGTTCACGGAAAGTTAAGCGCTAGATTTTAGGGGATAGTGCGTAGGGTATATCTGGACAATTTTCGTAACAATAAATATTTGTCCCGTTAGGGACAACATGTTGGTAGAAAAAAGTTATACGCGAATTTTTAGCGTCCCGTTAGGGACGCAATGAGGGTTAATGTTGTTTTTACATGTTGTCCCTAGCGGGACAAATATATTTTTGACTTTGATTTTCTACCAACATGTTGTCCCTAGCGGGACAGATTGGACAAATATTTATTGTTACAATAAATCTAGCGCCTAGCGCATAGAGCCTAAAACTCTATGCTTCTAAAATCTCGTGAACGGTTACCAATTTTTATACAGATCGTACTTGAAATTCAGTGATGTAAAAGCGTCAAAGCCTGCCGTCCGCAAGCTAGGCAGGCGAAGGTAAACGAAAACTCAAGTGCGAACAGTTTAGATGTACCCTAAAAAATAAATGTGAACTGAATAGTTAAAAATCGACAATACTCAAAGATCTCCCCTATTCCCTAAAAAAGATTTTTGGGTATCATGTTTTGTTCTTATGTGAATTAGTTTTTGTTGTGAATTTTTTTTGAATTTTTATGATGAATAGAAATTTTAAATTATTCGTATTTTAATTTGCGGGTATCTCTAAAAATTAATATTTTTGTAAAAAGGTAGGCGGCGTTTCGCCGCTGTGTTTATTTTAAACTATTCGTACTTGAGTTTGCGTTTACCTTCGCCTGCCTAGTTTTCGGACGGCAGGCTTTGACGCTTTTAAATCGCTGAATTTCAAGTACGAGCAGTATAGACGTGCAAAATATTAAAATTTATTAATGATGTCATAAACCGTAATGCGGCTCAAAATTAAACACTGGACGAAACGCCGCCTACCTGGACAAATGAATTTTTAGAACGTCCTATAATTAAACCCTAAACCCTAAACCCTAAACCCAAAATTGATTTTATGTCGAAGGTATTGACGAGTGGTAAGTTGAACGAGGTGATTTCTTTTCTTATTTCCGGCGGTAAGCAGGTTGTTGCGCCAGTTTTATCTGGCGATAAATATTTTTATTGTGCGATTTCTGATTCAGGCGAGGCGGTGTTTGATTCTGCTGTTAAGTCGTCGGGTTCTGTGAAGGAGTTTTTCTTTCCGCGTCATGAGAAAATATGCGGTTATTGTCATGAGGGCAAGGAACTTGTTGTTACGGATGCGGAGTTATTTAGCGGCGAGCAAGTTATATTTGGCGTGCGTCCTTGCGAGGCGGCGTCGCTTCCGATTTTGGATAAGGTTTTCGGTTGGGATTTTCAAGACCGTTTTTTTCAAATGCGTCGTGAGCGGACGACGGTTATTACGTTAGCGTGCGAGCCGGATGATTTTTGTTTTTGTACTTCGGTCGGTTTGGCGCCGGACATGGAGTTAGGCGCGGACGCAATGTTGATTCCGGCGGGCAAGGATAATTTTGAAGTGCGTATTTTTACTGACAAGGGTTCTGCAATTTTTGACGGAAATTTATCAGAAACAAAATCAACGTCGGCGTCAGAAACAGAATCGCTAGCGGCTACGACAGCAACAACAACAGCAACGACATCTACAGCAACAACGGCGAATGTAACGGACAAGACAACGGACAAGGCTGTTAATTTACCGGAGTCAAAATTTGAAGCCGCTTATGTGCAACGTTATCTTACGGATAATTTCGCCGATGAGGTATTTGATCGTTTGAGTATTCGTTGTCTTGGTTGTGGCGTGTGTACTTATGTTTGTCCGACTTGTCATTGTTTTGATATTGTGGACGAGGGCGGTGCGTTTTGTGGGGAGCGGGTAAAGAACTGGGACTCGTGTCAATTTGCTTTTTTCACGCATCATGCTTCGGGGCATAATCCAAGAGGAAATCAATCGGCAAGACAAAGAAACAGGATACAACATAAGTTCAGAATTTATCCAGAAAAATTCGGACATATTTTGTGTACGGGTTGTGGAAATTGTGCTAGACAATGTTCAGTAACGTTGGGTGTTTTGCCATACGTCGAAGAGTTAGAAAAGAAAGCAAAAGCAAGTAATCCGCCTTATTCATTGCATCTTTTTGACCGCCGCGCCGAAATATTAGACAAAAAAACAAAAACAATAGATAAAGGATAAAATTCTTTTGGCAACTTCTAAAAAACACAAATTTATTTTTATTAACCACTGAGAACACAGAGGAAATTTTTAATTGAAATCAAAACGTTAGGGCGTCTCTAAAAATTCAATTTTTTGTCAAAAAGGTAGGCGCTAAAAAAAGCAAACACCGTGCCGAAACGCCGCATTAGATATGAAATAATTATTAAACTTTAATAATTCTTAACGTCTAAAATAAATATATTTTAGGCATTGTGAAATATTAACATTTATTAGCGTCTTA
>JAISLW010000195.1 GCA_031277105.1 Planctomycetaceae bacterium
GTCCCGCCTGCACGCGGTTGTACTCAACCGCTAATGAGAGAGGTTTTGATCTCAAGCGCTTTTTTGTTTGCCTTGCGGCAAAGTGCAGGCGGGACGCCCGCGATCCGGTGGTCTGTAGTTCGCTTTAAAAACGATCCACAGATTACGCAGATTAGAAAGATTATTAGAAGAATCACAACCGTCTCGGCAAAGCGTCAAATCTTTGCCTTCCGATGGTTGCAGGCGGTGGTAGATGCAACTTCAAGCGCTAACAGTTTAAAATTAGTGGTCAGAGTAATCGACCATTGTGTCTTGGTAGATGTTTGTATTTGACGTAAATTCAAAATGTTTATTTTGCAATTGTTTTACACTGTCTTTGTTTCCTACAATCCATAACAAATCATTTGCTTGCAATACGACTTCCGGCACTGGATTAAGTTGTCTTGTTTCTCCTCTTTCAATTCCTACAATCAACCCTCCGGCTAATTCACGAATGCCGCATTCGCGTATCATTAGTCCCACAAACGGATGTTCAGCGCCTAACAATACGGACATTAACCCGATTTCATCGTCTTCCGTGATTTCAACGTCGTCAATTTTGTCATTTTCGATTTCGATTCTTGCCGCCGCTAGTTGCGTGTCAGTTCCGATAAGAAAAATTTTGTCAAACGGCAACAATAAATCATCGCCGCCTGGCGGAATTAGACGCGTATTTCCACGCTCGATCATCGCTACCATTACGCCAAAACGATTCCTCAATTTTGCTTCTCTGAGCGGCTTGGCAACTAACGATGAATTTTGCGACAACTCAAATTCAGTCAACGTTACGTCCCATGGAGCAAGATTAGACAACTTCGCCTTCGCCGCAATTTCTGCCTGCTCCTTCTCCGTCAAATGAGTAATAAACCGCGATTCAAATTTGTGATATACCGGCTCAAAATAATTACTAAATAACATTAGAACCAACACTACAAACGGAATCAAAATAAATCCCGAAAACGCATAAATCGATAAAAAATTGACGACGATAAAACCGACCAAAATAAACCCTATAAATAAACGAACTATCGAAGCGCCAAAATTTAACCGTTGCAACAACGCCACCGTCTCCGTATCATAATCGCCGGAACGCGGAGACCGATAAATAAATATTGCCCAAAGAAACGGCGTTGAAATTATCATCGTCGCTAAACACATTACATAATTCAATAACTGCGTCTGACCGTCAAGAAAATTTGCGTCTATTAACGACGCCGCCGCATAACGGCATCCTATCGCAATCCCGACGACCATCACCGAATTAAGCAATATCTTTACGCCGTGTACGCGCCAGAGTAATCCGGCAATCCCACGCTTGCCCGTATCGCGCATTGCCGATTCATATTTCAAAAGCGAATACCGCAACCGCGACGGAATCCGCATCTCCAGACTGTCCGCAACTAATCCCGAATACTTTATCAAATACGGCGTAGTAAAAGTTGTAATAGCCGAAACCGCAACCGCAACAGGATACAAATAATCATTCGTTACCTTCAAATTCATTCCTAACATCGCAATAATAAATGAAAATTCGCCAATTTGCGCCATACTCATTCCAGATTGCATTGAGTTTTTTACATTGCATCCTGACAGTAGCGCGCCGACGGCGGTGCCTAGAAATTTACCCGCTATCGTAATTACAGTCATTAAAATTATTATGCCAAAATAATCGACAAGTATATGCGGATTAATCAACATCCCAACCGACACGAAAAATACCGCCGAAAAAAGGTCCTTCACCGGCGCTATTAACTCCTCTATTTTAGAACCCTTGATCGTCTCCGCCAGCAACGACCCCATAACAAAAGCGCCAAGCGCATAAGAAAAACCGACCTTGACGGCAATAATTACCATCATAAAACATAACGCCGTCGATAAAATTAAAAGAATTTCATCCGTTAATAACTTGCGGCAAAACCTAAAAAATATAGGCAACAAATATATCCCAAGTATAAACCAAAGTATCAAGAAAAAAATTAAATGAAACGAAGAATAAATCAATTCAACGCCGGAAAATTTCTGCGTTACCGCTATCGAACCAAGCAAAACTAAAAGCAATATCGCTATCAAATCCTCGACTATCAAAACGCCAAAAACTATCGACGCAAAATTCACGCCCTTCAAATTTTGTTCGTCGAATGCCTTGACTATAATCGTCGTCGACGACATCGACAGAATAGCGCCAAGAAATAAACTGCTCATCATACTCCAACCAAGAATCCGACCGGCAACATAACCAATCACAATCATACAAAGTATCTCAAAAGCAGCCGTTATCGTCGCCGCCTTGCCTACCCGCGTAAGTTTGCGAAAACTAAATTCCAAACCGAGTCCGAACAGCATAAAGATTACGCCTATTTTCGACCACGTTTCAATGCTCTCTTTATCCTGCACTGCCGGCAAAGCGTCAAAATTAGGACCGACAAGAAAACCCGCAATAAGATAACCAAGCACGACAGGTTGTTTAAGCCACTTAAACAACAACGTCATAATTGCGGCAGCCATCAAAATTAAACCTAAATCCCGTATTAAAAGCGGCAAGTCCATTTTTCGTTTTATCTAAAATAAATCACACTTAAATTTCCCGTTACCGTTCGCGAATTTTAAGTGGAGAGTTTTATTAGTTTGCGTTAAAATTTTACGGTTTTTTATACCTGTTCGTATTTGAAATTCAGCAATTTATACTGCTCGTACTTGAAATTCAACGATTTTAAAGCGTCAAAGCCTGCCGTCAGATAACTAGACAAACAACGCTAAACTCAAATTGAAGTACGAACAGTTTAAAAATACCTTGAAATCATTATCTATTTCATTGTAATCGTTCACGGTAATTTATGGAATAGGTGATGAAATAGATTTTTCGTTACAAAAAATTGTCCATCATGTCCTTATCTTTAATTGTAGCCGTTCACGAAAAGTTGGTTATTAAATTACGTTTTGATAATTTTTGAGGGACAAGCGAGACAATTTTCGTAACAATAAATCTATTCCCTATTCACTACTGCCTAAAATTTATCGCGTAAATTTCCTTGAACGGTTACCTTTAATTTTTGATTCCGCAATTTATTGATCTTGCGGATCTATCAGTCATATCGGCAATGAAATCTGCTACGGCGCGGCGTTCTCCTTCTTGATTTAACACGTTTGTATAACGTTCCGGCAATTCTTCCGTCTTGTTTACATAATACTCAAAAATTTCATTGATCCATCCCGTAACTCTGTTTCTTAACAACATTACTTTCGGATGTCTGTAAACTTGCTCTAGAAGAAAAGCCTCCATTTCACGTTTCATTTCGGCTATCTCTTCGCCTGGCGCAACTAGAACCGGTAAACTTGTCGCTTCTTCCGCTGTTTTTATTCCCGTTTCAATAATTCTCCGCTTAGTCGCCTCCAAAATATCACTTACCTGAACATCAATCAAATCATGAACTACCGCCCGTCTAAATTCAACGCTATTAAGATTCGACCAACGTTCCCGTACCCGCTTCGACGAGCATTTCCACAAAGCCGTCTGCATAAGTTGATCGGCGCCCAACAAACCTAACTCCATCGCATCATCAACATCATGCGTGTCATACGCAACACTATCAGCAACATCAACAACCTGTATCTCCAACAACGGCGTAAACGACTTCAATACCTTGTAAGATTGACCATCCAATAACTCGCGCGAAAGATTCAAACCGGGGAAATCCACATAACGACGCTCTAACTTCTCCACAATACGAAGCGCCTGCATATTATGATCAAAACCGCCAACAACCAAAAGCAACGAATTAAGAACAGATTCGCCACAATGACCAAACGGAGGATGACCAATATCATGCAACAACGAAGCCGCCTCTATCAAATCCTCATTCAACCCCAAAACACGACCAACCGTCCGCGCTATACAAACAACCTCCAACGTATGCGTTAAACGAGTACGATGATAACTGCCAAAATCAGCCGTAAAAACTTGCATCTTCTCACTCATACGACGAAAAGAAGCACAATGAATAATACGATCCCGATCCCGCTGAAATGCGCTACGATAAACATGATCCGGCTCAAAATAAAAACGACCAACACTAGACGACGTCAAAAAAGCATAAGACGACAACAAATAAGGATAAAAAAAAGAACCAAAAACCAAAACATTACCTACGCCAATTTCAGAACCAGACATCTACAAATTCTTCCAATTATAAATTTTCTAACCGTTCACAGAAATTTATTAAACAAATTACATATTGGCAATATTCAAGGGACAAGTGGGACATTAGGGACATGAGGGACAATTTTTTATAATCGTTCACAAAAATTTAAGCGCTAGGTTTTAGGGGTATGGGAAAATATTTATTGTTACAATAAATCGAACCCCTACACCCTACACCCTAAAACTCTACGTTTCTATAATTTCGTAAACGGTTACAAAAAATTTTCGTGAACGCGTACTATTACTTATTCCCTATTTTGCTGTCAATATATTCTTTTCTTGCCAGTCCAGCCGCTCCGATATAACCTGCATCCGAACCTAGAACAGGAAAATCAATAACCAGACTCTCCGCAATCGCCTTGAACGTGTGTTTTTTTACGCCGTTAATAACACTTTGCAAAAACATTTTTCCTACGTCCGAATCCTTCCCCCCAAACGTCATTGCGCCGCCTAACAAAATACACGCCGGATCAATAGTATGCAGAATAGACGTGATTCCTATCGCCAGATAATTCGCCGTTTCCGTAATGATTTCAATTGCCAAGTTGTCGCCGTTTGCGGCTTCGTTATAAACGATTCTTGCAATATCGCTTAATTTTGTTTCGGGCGTGATATGATTTCTGATGGTAGATTGTCTGTAATTTGTCAATTGCAACGTCCGTCGCGCTACTCCTAGAGCGCCGGCATACGCTTCAAGATGACCGCGAATCCCACACCCGCACAACATCGCATCCTTTGAATTGTCAATTATAATATGCCCGCACTCGCCGCCATAACCATTCGACCCCCCGACCGAATAACCGTCAAGAATTATCCCGCAACCAATCCCCGTTCCCAACGTCAATAACGCCACACTCGGCAACCCCGCCGCCGAACCTACCCAATATTCTCCATACGCCGCCGCATTCGCATCATTGCAAAAAATCACCGGCATCCTAATACAAGACGCTAACTCATTCGCAACAGGAAACCCATTCCAACCGCGTAAATTCGGCAACTCCCGCAAACATTGCGTCCGCTGGTCCATCGTCCCAGGCACCCCCAACCCCACGCCGCAACATTGCGACTCCGCCACGCCCAAACGACTCAATATCGCACGAATCGTCTCCTTAATCAATTGCATAGCGTTATGCGGATCAGACTCCGTCTTAATCGCAACAAAACTACGATCCGTCCCGTCTGCATTCAACTCGCCCACATGAATAGAACGACCCAAATCATCAACAAGACCTATCTTCATACTCGTACCGCCTACATCCACGCCCACAAAAAACGGCGGAGCGCCATCGCCCGCTTCAAGCAACACTCTCTGATTTTGACGCATAAAAAAATAATAAAATAATTGGAGTTTTTAATTTGTAATCTTTCACGAAATTTTAGAAACGTAGAGTTTTAGGGGATAAGTTGTAAGCGCTAGATTTATTGTAACAATAAATATTTTTCCCATCTGTCCCGCTATGGACAAATATTTATTGTTACGAAAATTGTCTCCTACACGCTATCCGTTAAAATCTTTTGCTTAAATTTACGTGAACGGTTACCTTTTAACTTAATGAAATTTGCAAACTGTTCTTACTGAAATTTGAATTTACCTTCGCTTGCCTAGTTGTTGGGCGGCATGCTGTTACGCACTACCCCAAAGGGGGCGAAATTCAACGTAATTTATTGATCAATTGATCAAAAAATTCGCTACTCAATACTTGTGCGTATTTTTTAAACTATTCGTACTTGAGTTTGCGTTTACCTTCGCCTGCCTAGCTTTCGGACGGCAGGCTTTGACGCTTTTAAATCGCTGAATTTCAAGTACGAGCAGTATAAAAACCGCGATCTAAAGTGCGAAGAGTATATATTTACAATTGATCGATTCTTATTTTGCATTTTGGCAATGAGTTTATGAAATTTTTTCCGTAATATTTTGAATGTATTCTTGGGTCGAGTACGACTACTAATCCTTTGTCTGATTTTGTTCTTATTAATCTACCGAAACCTTGTTTAAATTTCAAGATTGCATTTGGCAATTGGAATTCGTTGAAAGGGTTTCCGCCTTTGTTTTTTATTGATTCAATTTTTGCTTCGACGACTGGTTGATTTGGCACGAGGAAAGGTAATCTTGTAATAATAACGTTTCGTAATGATTCTCCAGGCACGTCGACTCCTTGCCAGAAGCTGTCCGTTCCAAATAGGACGGCTCTGTTTGTTTTTTTGAATTGTTTTATCATTTCGGTTCTTGGCATGCCGTCGCCTTGCGTTAGTAGCGGCATATTATTTTCGGCTAGCCATGTTGTAATATCGTTTGCGGTTCGTTTGAGCAAGTTGTAAGCGGTAAATAACACAAAAGCGCCGCCGTCTGTTTCCGCAAGATACTTTCGTATCGCCGCCAAATAATAAGGTCGCAAAACATCCTCCCGCGAATCCGGCGACGGCGCATTACGCACCATCACAAATGTTACTTGCTCAAGATAATTAAACGGACTGCCAAGTTGCAACGCATCAATCGCCGGCATCCCTATCTGCGACTTAAAAAACGTAAATGAATCAGACATTACTATAAACTATTCGTAACCGTTCACGGAAATTTATTTATTAAATTACGTTTTGCCATTTTTTTGAAGGACAAACAGGACATGAGGAACAAGCGGGACAATTTTTGTAACAAAAAATCTGTTCTCTCGTTTTCTAAAAAACTACTCGCCATCTTCTACTACCTAACTTCTAAAATCTAGCGCTTAAATTTCCGTGAGCGGTTACTTTATTTTTTACTTATTTTTTTTCGTAATTCTTTTGCTTGTTTTATTTCTTCTTCTGTAATATTGTTGCTGATATTGTCTTGTATTTTGCAGTTTGGCAATTTTTTTCGCAAGTTATCGGCGCCGTTTTTTGTAACAGGAGTTTTCGTTACAATAATATCCTTCAATTTTTTGAACTTCGTTAAATCGTCAGCTATCGCATCCGTAACATCAGTTCCGCCCAAATGCAACCATTCCAGATTTTCTATTCCTACTAGAGCGCTCGCTCCCGCGTCGCTAATTTCACACAAGTCAAGATTGAGCCAAGTCAGCGTTTTTACAAAATCGTAATCTTTAATCTTGCCCGTTCCGGCGTCTGTAACATTAGTCAAATAAAGATTCAGACGTTTTAATTTCGTTAAACTTTTGAGCGCCGCTAGACCGACGTCGCCGAAGGCGGTTTGGCTTACGTCAATATCTTGCAGTGTTGAAATTTTCGCTAATTTTACGCCTGCCGCATCTGTTATTGCCGTCTTGCTCAATCTTATTTTTCGTAATTTTTTCAACCGGACAAGATGATCTAGTCCCGCATCTGTTATTTTTGTGCCGCCTAAAGTCAATTCAACCAGATCAGGATAATTCAACGTAATCTCGCCAAGTTCGGCGTCCGTCGTCGTCTTATTATCCAATTTAAGAACGCGCAAACCTTGCTTCTTGACATCTTCCTCTGCGCCGGTCGCAATTTTACGTAACGAAATTTCATAAATCAAAAATATCGTTACAAAAAATAATATCGCCAAAAAAAATTCGCGACTCCGCAAAAATATTGCAGATTCAAAAGCGTCGTATTTATTCATTTTCATTTCTTTCCTTTCATTAGTTAAAATTTTTGTAACCGTTCACGGTATTTTTTTATTATTTAATTTTGGTTAATGACTTGTCTTCGTCCCGATAGGGACGGAATTTTCATAACCGCAGGTCTCTGACCTGCGGTTAAAAGTCCACACCAAACTCTGCCCTGATAGGGGCAGGACTTTTTCGTTCCAATAATGTCTTGCATTTTTTGTTACAATAAAGTCCTGCCCCTTCAGGGGGGCAAGGATGCACGGATTTAACCGCAGGTCGCAAGCCCTGCGGTTGTCTTTTTAGTCTTTCAAAAAGTATCGTTCATCAATATTGATGCCGTTCTCTGTCAAAAACCGGCGGTATTCTTCCTCAAAACTGATGGTTTTATGATGTGATTTCTGATTTATGATGTAGTTAATAATCATCTGTTTATCGTTTAACCCGTAAGTAAATCCTGCGAAACTGACCGCCCAACTTTCAAAATCTGGAAAATTTGGATTTTTTGATAGCCATTTGCTTGAATATTCTTTTAGGTCTTTCATAAAATCGGATAATGCAATAGTCGGATGTATATCAACTAATAAATGAATATGATTTTCAATACCTCCGATACGATACAACGTCGATTTTTTGTTTTTGACGATGCCCATAATGTACGCATACAGTTCTTTTTCGTGTGCTTCGGGTATTGTCGGGCGGCTGTTTTTTGTGCGAAATACAATGTGATAAAGAAGACATGTGTAACTCATAATTTACTATTTTTTCAGTCCTGCCTTTCAGGCAGTGAGTTATTGTGTGTTTGCCGCAGGTCGCAGACCTGCGGTTATGAAAATATTGCCTTTCAGGCAAAGGACGACCGCAGGTTTGCGACGTGCTGTAAAATCTGCGTTCTTTACTGCCTACTTTATTGATATTATTAACGTAAAATCCTGCTGCCCTTTCATGGGGGCAAGGATGCACGGATTTAACCGCAGGTCTCTGACCTGCGGTTATGAAAATATTGTCTTTTATGCAAAGGACGACCGCAGGTTTGCGACTTGATTTTTAATGTATTTTTTACAAATAATCTTTGGCGTTTTTTCCTAGAATTTCGTAATTTATTTTATTGAAGTTGACATGCGGCACGATATTTATTTCGTTATATTTTGCGGCGGCTTCTATATCTTTATCAAATCCGCATTGTAGGAGTTTTTTTGCGCCGTCGCTTATTCTTAGGTTTTCGAGTAAACTTCTTTTTTTCGATTCTTTATTCCATGCGATTAGGCATGAGTTGGCGATTGGGTCTAAAATGATTTCGTTATTTTTTTCTTTTAATTTTTCTGTAATTAAACCTGCTAACAGAATATCTTCCGAAGTGATTTTGCCTTCCGTGCCGGAACAAATAATAACGATGCGGTTTTCAGTTTTCAATTCGTCCGTCAATGCGTCAATATTTACAAAGCTGCCAAGCGCTATTTTTTTAGCCGTATTAGCGGCAATCATCGCAAGAGCGCCATTCGTACTCGTAAAAACCATCGTCTTGCCTTTTACAACTTCGGGTCGCATTTCCGAAGGCGAATTACTTACGTCAAATTGTTCAATACGCCGGCATCCGCGCTCGCCGCCAAGAATTACGCCGCTAATTCCACTCGACCGAAACGCCAACGCATCCTCCACGCGCAAAACCGGAATTATAACGCTCAATCCTGCGCCGAAAGCATACGTCAACGTCGTCGTTGAACGCAATACGTCTATCACAACAGCACAAGAACCAGACACTACTTCCCGATTCCGCTGCACATCGGCAGGCAATTCAAATACGTTAATAGTTTGATCCATTTTTTGTAACAATAATTATTTTTGGAAAAATTTGGAATTATTTTTTATGTCAATTTAAAATTAGCCCAAAATTATACAAGTCAATACGCATTACGCAACCAAGCCCCTAAAAATTCCTTTGAAATTGATAAACCAATTTTTTTGTCCACAGATTACGCAGATTAGAAAGATTATTTTAAATACGTCTTAAAATATAATCTTAAATGAATACGATTCGTTAGAGATTTGCGCGGATAAATTGCGCGGATAAATCGGCGGCGTTTTGAGTCCCTCTTGCCTTTCGTTTAATTCATTACGATAATTGTAATATCTAAAATCACAAATTTATTTTATTAACTCCAGAGGTCGCTGGGGGAATTTTTGTTACAAAAAACCGGTCGGTGAATTTGGCGGAGAAACTGTTCACCTAAATTCCTAATTTCGATTTTCCTCTCTTCCTTCATTTTTTTTTAATTTT
This sequence comes from Planctomycetaceae bacterium, assembly GCA_031277105.1. Classification (GTDB taxonomy): domain Bacteria; phylum Planctomycetota; class Planctomycetia; order Pirellulales; family Thermoguttaceae; genus WRKP01. The sequence continues at coordinate 10,064 of JAISLW010000195.1, forward strand.
ATATTGATGATATTTCAACAACCAATTTGGTTTTTACTTTTGTTGCCTTTGGCGTGCGTGGTATATTATTGGCGATTGCCGTCGCGTTTTCTTATATTTTTGCGGGTGTTTTTATTTCTTTTGATAATTTTTGCGATGGCGGGTTTAACGATTAAGATGCCGGTTCGTAGCGGTACGGTTTTAGTTATTGCGGATCGTAGTCGTTCAATGCCTTCGGAGTCTGATATAACGGCGCGTAATGCGATCAATCTTCTTTTGAGTCATATTGGCAAGGAGGATCGTTTGGGTGTTGTATCTTTTGGGATGTTTCCTTTTGTCGAGCGGATTCCGTCGGGCGAGGTTGCGGGCGAATTTAATATGTTTCGTGGCGGCGGCAGTTTTGACGCGTCGAATTTACACGATGCAATTGACTTGGCGCTATCTTTAATTCCTAGCGGCGAGCATAGTCGTTTATTGGTACTTTCGGACGGGCGCTGGACGGGTGAAACGCCTGACCAATTGATTTCGCGTCTAGTGCAACGCGGAATTGCGCTAGATTACAGAGTAGTAGAACGTTCTCACGTCGGCGACGTTGCAATTCTAGCAATAGATGCGCCGGAACGCGTTTTGCCAGGCGAAGTTTTCAAACTTACCGGAACCGTTTATACGCCGGTCGCACAAAATATAGAGTACGTTTTGACGTGCAACGGGACAAAAGCAGCAAACGGAATCAGAGCAATGGAAGCGGGCAGCAATAGAATCGATTTTGTCTTGAAAGCGGATGTTCCAGGAATGATGCAATGCGATTTACAAGTTAAAAGCGTAATTGACAACAATGATAATAACGACAAGAACAACGGCAACAATTCTAATCTTGACTCAGACAATAATAATCTTGACGGCAATAATTCAAATAATTCAAATTCAAATAATCCAAATTCAAATAGCGGCAATACTGTAAAAACGCAATCTAAAGGTTCGTTGTCTAATGATCCTATTCCTGAAAATAACATGGCGCGTAGGTTAATCGGCGTTGAAGGCGACAAGCCGTTGTTGGTATTAGTTCCGCAAGCGTTAAATTCTGGCGGCGGTTCGCGTTTTGCCGATGTGCTTCGTAATGCTTCGTTGGGAGTTGAGGTTTCGGATGGGGTTGGTATTTCGTGGTCTTTGGCGACGTTGAGTCGTTATTCTGGCGTGATACTTGAGAATGTTGCGTCGTCTCAGATTGGCGTGCAGGGGATGGAGTTAATTAGGGAGTGGGTTAAGGAGACGGGCGCCGGTTTGATGTTTAGCGGCGGCAAGAATGCGTATGCTTTGGGCGGTTATTACAAGTCGCCGTTGGATGTAATAATGCCGGTATCGATGGAGTTGCGGAAGGAGCATCGCAAGTTAGCGATAGCGGTAACTGTTTTGATGGATTGTTCGGGTTCGATGGGGATGACGGTTCCGGGCGGCAAGATAAAAATGGATCTTGCCGATGCGGGCGCTGCGGAGGTGGTCAAGATACTTTCGCCGATGGACGAGGTTGGCGTTTATACTTGTGATACGGGTGTTCAGACGATAGTTCCGCTTAAGGCGAATACGACGCCGAATGTTGATATTGGGCGTATTCTTTCGGTTGGTCCTGGCGGCGGCGGTATATTTGTTTATACTGGATTAAAGTATGTTACGGCGGAATTGGCGAAGGCGCAATCTCAAACGAAGCATGTTATTCTTTTTACGGATGCGGCTGATACGGAGCAGGAGGGCGATTATGTTAAGTTGTTGACGGCGTGTCGCAACGTCGGCATGACGTGTAGTGTGATTGCGTTGGGGACTGCGGCTGATTCTACGGCGGCGTTGTGTGTTGATATTGCCAAAGTCGGCGGCGGCAACATATATTTTACGGACAAGCCGGACGAGTTGCCGCGTCTTTTCGCGCAAGATACGTTTACAATTTCGCGTAGTACGTTTCTTGAGGACGATACGCCGTTTAAGTTTTCGGGCGGCATGTTGACGTTATCGGAAACGCCGTTTAAGCAGCCGCCGCCGTTGGGGGGATATAATTTGTGTTATTTGAAAGAGCGGGCAATTTTGGCGGCAGTTACGGAAGACGAGTATAATGCGCCGGTGATTGCGTCATGGCAAGCGGGATTAGGACGCGTCTTGTGTTATACGGGGCAAATTGACGGAAAATTCACGGGGGCAATATCTGACTGGGAAAATTACAATCTCATGCTGGCGAGTTTTGGAAGGTGGACTGCGGGCAAGACTAATTTGTTGCCGAACAATATGATGTTGACGCAAACGGTAGAAAATGGCGGCTGTAAGATAAGTTTGCATCTTGATCCGGAGAGTGAGAATGTGATTTCGGATACGCCGGAGGTTACGGTATTGGTACAGGGCGCTGATGGTCAAATGACGACGCGGAGATTGCAATTGAAATGGGTAGAGCCGGATTTGTTAAGTGTTACGGCGCCGTTGACGGGAGATGAAATTATTCAAGCGACGTTATTATTACAAGAGGGCGGCGAGGTAAAACCGTTTTCGTTGCCGCCCGCGTGTATTCCGAACTCGCCCGAATTTAAACCGCCTGACCAAGCGAAAAACTCGGGTGAAATGTTACGACAAATTGCAATGGCAACGGGAGGAATTGAGCGAATTGAATTACCAGGAATCTGGCGCGATATTCCGAAAACGTCGCGATATTTTGATTTATCGACTTGGTTAATTTATCTGGCAATTTTGTGTATTATCCTAGAAATATTCCAGCGAAGAACCGGTTGGATTACGGCGTGGGCAAAAAGGTTAAAAGCAAAATGGAACGGAATAAAATTACTAAACGAAAAAAATAAAGAAAATGATAATGATAATGATAATGATAATGATAATGATAAAGATGAAACATTCGACGCCGCTGAAAATATTATTGAACAAAATAAAAACAAACAAGGAAAATTATTGAATATCTTCCAAAAATTCAAACTAAGAAAAAAAGCGCGCGAAATAATAAAACCAAACCAAAATAGCGAAACAAACAAAAACTTCACATCGCAAATCGCAAACGAACAAACACAAACAAAACAAACAAAAAATGAAAACAAAGACTCAACGCCATCCGTACTAGACGCAATAAACAAAGCCAAAAAATCCTCAAAAAATAGAACCGGAAAATAAAAAAAAACTTGTAATTAAAAATTAACTTTGTCCCACTTGTCCCTCCTGTCCCACTTGTCCCTAAAAAAAAACTGCGTAATCTGTGGACAAAAAAACGATCCACAGATTACGCAGATTAGAAAGATTATTTGTAACAATAAATATTTTTCCTACCTGTCCCGCTAGGGACAACATGTTGGTAGAAAAGCAAGGTGACATGTTTTGTGGGGGCTTTGTTGCTACTGAGGTTGTTTTGTTCAGAAAAATAAGGTAAAAATGAGGTGACGGTAAATTCAAAATCAATGTAAAAATTCCGATGAATTGTCGCACTATTTTATACATTGATATTTTTATAAAAATAGTATTACAAAACATGTTATACCAATATACAGATCGTACTTGAATTTCAGCGATTTAAAAGCGTCAAAGCCTGCCGTCCGAAAACTAGGCAGGCGAAGGTAAACGAAAACTCAAGTGCGAACAGTTTAAATATTACAATTAATGAAAAAATATTTTTGATCATTTTTGAACACCCTAGTTTTAGGGGATAGTTTTTTTAATTCGGAATTATTGCGTCGGAAGGAACGCAACCATCTAAAAAAATCTTTCTAATTTGTATAATCTGTGGACAAAAAAATTGATCCGCAGATTACGCAGATTAAAAAGATTATTTTAATTTTGAAATCAAAATCTTTAATTCCGAATAAAAAAAATACCGTGAGCGGTTATACAAGTTATACAAATGAATTTTTGGCGAGGTTTTCTGGAATTATTGTTACGTTTATAATAATGTCTTTTATTACATTTTCGATTTTTCTTGGCGGTATATTATTTGCTGTGGCGCCGGTAATATTGCATTTTTTGATGCGTGGTAAGCCGAAGCGCGTTGAGTTTCCGGCTCTTGTTTTTATTAAGAAGAATCTTGAAGTCAACCGGCGTAGTTATCGTTTGCGTCATATTTTTTTGTTAGTTTTACGTGTTGGCGTGATTTTGTTGTTTGGGTTAGCGTTATCTCGTCCTTCGTTGAAGTATGTTGACTGGTTATCTTGGGCGCCGAATTTTTTTACGGGGTCGAATAACGTTCAAGGCGGCTCGCCGAATTTTCGTAACGATAATTATTGGGTTAATCTTGGCGCTCAAGATGCGCCGGTTGCGGCGGCGATAGTTATAGACGCTTCGTTGCGGATGAACTACGTCGCTGAAAATCAATCTCGTTTTGACGTGGCGAAACAATTTGCGCAATGGATATTAAAACGTATTCCGTCAAAGAGTGAAATTGCTATTCTTTCTACGGCGCGTGAAGCGGCGGTATTTCAAATTGACATGCTTGCGGCGAAGGACAAGATCGAGCGGATGCAACCTATTTCGTCGGGGCGTGCGGTTGCGGGTGTTGCGGCGGATGCGATAAATTTGTTGGCGGGCAGTAAGAACGGGCAGCGCGAATTGTATATTTTGACTGATTTATCTGAAGCCGGATGGTCGGACAAGTTAGCGGGGACGTTGACGAAGCTAGTTTCAAATTTACGCGAACAAAAAATTCAAAATAATAATAGTAAAGACAAAAATAAAAAAGGCGACGGCGATGATGTTGAGTCGGTTGCGGGGCGTCAATCGTTTTTTGGCGATGGCAAGTGGTTGGAGATTTTTGTTATTGATGTTGGCGTATTATCTCCGGCGGATGCGGCGATTATGAATTTGCGGTTATCGTCTCAAGCGGTATCGTCTAATGTTCCTATTGAGTTGGAGGTTGAGGTTTCTAATATTGGGCGCGGCGGGGTTCGGACGGTTGATTTAGTTTTGTTTGACGAGTTTGGCGGCGGCGAATCGATACGCGATACGAAGACGGTAAATTTTCCCGAAGGCGAATCGCGGCGTAGTGTTTCGTTTTCGGTTGCTGGATTTAGCGGCGGCGTTCATCAGGGCAGGGTTCAATTTACGGTTCCGGATGCGCTTGAGTTTGACGATAGGGTTTATTTTACGTTGCAAGTTTTGCCGCCGTTGCGTATTTTGGTTGTATCTGATGTTTCGGCGGGCGCCACGTCGCTTTTTGTGCGTCAGGCGTTGGCGACGGTTCCGTTTGAGGTCGAGTCGATTTCGTTTTCCGAGTTATTGGGCAAGACGGCTGCGGAGTTGGGTCAATATAATGCGTTGATGTTGCTTGATCCGTTGGTGTTGGATGTTGTGGTTTGGAAGCGGCTTTATGATTATGTTTTGGCGGGCGGCGGCGTTGGAGTTTTTTTGGGGTCGAATGCGGCGTCGGTTGCGGCGTTTAATGAAACGGAGGCGGCGGCGGAAATAATTGGCGCAAAGTTAGTGCGTCATTCGCGAGGTTTTGACAATGAACTTTGGATTATGCCGTCGAATAAATCTAATCCCGTCTTGCTTCCGTTTAACCAATATGGAGAATTGGATAATTTCCCTTGGGACGCGCAATTAGTTTTTAGGTATTGGGAGTTATCTGATTTATTGTCGCGGGCGGATATTGCGTTGAAGTTTACGGACGGTCGTCCGGCGCTTATAACTCAAATGTTAGGGCGCGGCAGGGCGGCGACGCTTACAACGCCAGTATCAGAAACAACGGAAGTTGAGAACAGATGGAATATTTTACCCGTAAACGACGCTTCGTGGATGTTTGTTTTATTCATCGAAGGCGTAGCGAAATATTTGACGGGAGTAGCAGATCGAAGGTTCAATTACAACGCAGGCGAACCGGTTACGTTGCGACCGCCGGTAGAAAATATGCCCGAAACAGCGCTGCTCGGAAGACCGGACGGAAAATCTGTAAGAATTATGCCGGACGTAACAAAAAGAGAAATAAATGTTACGGAAGTTACGGAAGCGGGAAATTATAGAATACGCTCCGGCGGCGCAAAAGAATCGCTAAATACAGGATTCAGTATAAATTATGACGGCAATGAAACAAATTTAAGAAAAATTGACAATACAACGCTAGATAATTTTTTCGGAAAAGGAAATTATCATCTAGTAAAAACGCCGGAAGAAATTGAACAAAAAACAACAAGAAGAAGAATCGGAATTGAATTATACGCAATAATTATTATCTTAATGACAACAATTTTCGTAACAGAATATATCTTCGCAAATAAAATCAGAGGATAAAATAGGGGGTAGGGTGTAGGGGGTAGGGGGTAGTTTTTTAAGCTTGGAATTAGATTTTTTGTAACGAAAATTGTCTCTTTTGTCCTCTTGTCCTTTTGTCCTCTTGTCCTTTTGTCTCACTTGTCCCTCTTGTCTCACTTGTCCCTTATGTTCTTTCTGATTCTATTTTGAATTTAAAAAATTCGTCTTGATTTGGATTTTGAAAATTGTTATTCTCCGTTCAAGGGCTATGAATATTTTGTAGCCGTAGCGTAGATTTGTAATATCCAATTGGAATTTTAAACTGTTTTGTTCTTACTTTAAATTCAGCGATTTCAAGTGCGAGCAGAATATAATTAAAGAAATAATAAGATGGGAATTTTTAAGCGAATAATTTTTGGCGTGTTTTGTCGGGCGTTTAATATTTTTTCTTGCGATTTTAATGAATTGCGGAAGTTGCGTAGTCGTCGGCGGCGGGAGTTGCGATTTGAATCGTTGGAGTTGCGGGAGTTGCTTTCGGTCTCGTCTGTTTTGGCGGAGTTTAGCGGTTATGCTTCAACGCTTGGCGAGACGGCGATTCATTTTGAATTAAAGGATAATGCTAGCGCCAATGCGTCTCAAATTGAGATTACGCTTAACAGTATGCAAGCCGCTTTTGACCCGTCGGCAATAAGGTTGCAAACTGCGGGCGGCGCTCAGATAAATTTGACAAACGCATTTAACACGACAACTCAAAGCGGCGCAACGGCGACGATTTCGCAGGGGAAATATGTAATTTATTTCAAAGCGGATGCGGGAGCGGGGAATTTTAATCTAAAAATCGCTTCGGTCGAAAATACGCCGCCGCCGAAACCTACGGCGTTGAATATTATTGTTGAAGCGGCAAAATCGCAGCAATTGTACGGATGGGAAAGCAGACGCGAATTATTCAATAAAACTCTGTACGAAGTCGCCCCAGAATACGGAACAACTGCGTTCAACGGAGGGAAAATTATCGATATTTTTCCTGAAGCGGACGTTAATAAAGATGGAAAACTAGACAACAACGACGTTCAACTCGCCGCTCAAATCATAAATAATAACGCCGTTGAATCAAAACCAGAAATCATAACGCCAAAACCGCAAGACGTTGTAAATCCAGACGTAACGCCGCCGACAATTACGTTGACGACGCAGCCGACGGGAATAACTACAAACCCAACTATAAGCGGAAAAATTATTGACCAAAGCGGTATAAAATCGGCAACTTACAAAATAAATTATAACAACGAACAACAAATTCAATTAGCAAACAACGGAAGCTTCTCCATTCTAAATAATACGTTACCCGAAGGAAAATATACCGTCACAATTATCGTTACTGATAATTACGGCAATACAACAACGACGACAATTCCTGAATTTACATACCAAAAACAAATCATCACGCCGCCGCCAACAACAATCAACGACAACGGAAACGGAGTCGCTAACATTGATCAAAATTTCACCATCACGCAAATTAACAACACAAATATCGCAAACAATAACCAAATCACGCTCGCTGATAATAAAGGAAGAATTGAAATCAACGGCAATACAATTAAAATAATCGCCGGAACAAGTTTTGATTATTTAGCGCAAGACGAAAAAACTTCACATGAAATCAATATTCAACTAAAAGACATTTACGGCAAAACTTATAATTCAAAAATCCAATTTACAATAATAGGAAAAAACGATCCGCCAATACTAAATGACAACGAAATAATCACTCAAAATATAGACGAAAAAAATTCCGGTGAAATTACAGTTGAATCAATTCTTGCAAAATGGACTGATGTTGATCAAAATACTACGCTACAAATTACTGACGCAACAGTCGAATCTATTACGTATTCAAATGACAATTTAGAGTCAATCTTTACCGATAATTTTCTAAAAAATTTATTCAATGTAGATCAAAACGGCAAATTAACCTTTGACGCAACAGACGAATCATTTGCCCAATTAGCCGAAAATGAAACTATCGCAATCACAATTAAATACACGGTTACAGACGGCGCCGCAAAAAATAATGGCACGGCAAAATTTATCATAACAGGAAAGCAAAGCGAAATAAAATTTGAAACAGAAAATAACACAACCGAATTGAACGCAGGTTACACAAACGATAGAAATACGCAAAAACAAGTCGATTTTAAATTCAGTTACGAAAATCCAGACGCTAAAAATGCACAATACGAATACAGTTACTCAGATATTAAAGTAAATGGATCATCAGAAGTTGATGATAATTTGATCTCTAATTTCGATAAAGAGACTGGCGCATTTACAATCGATACGTCAAAATTACCTGACCGCGAAGTTGATTCCGAAATTTCAATTACGATAAATATTGTAAGCGGCGGAAGTATTATCATCTCGAAAAACTTGACGGTAAAATTGACGGCGCTAGATAAACCAACCGCAACTGAACTTAAATTAGATATTGACGAAAACGCTAACGAAACCAGCGCTACAATTTCTAATACAACAACGTCCGGCAATGACGGCGTGGAATTTGGAACTCCCGTAATTGCCGATGAGAATGTAATTGATTTGAGTCAATACGGAATTAACGATTTAAGCGAAATTGCAACTTTGGACGAAAACGGAAATTTCAAATTTGACCCCCAAGGATATTTCATCTCGCTTGCCGCTAATGAATCAATAACTCTAAAACTCAAATACAACATCACCGATAAACAACACGGAAACACAGGAAACGGCTATATTTCAATAACAATAAAAGGTAAAGCAACATTGCCGCAAAACGCCGGAGAACAATTGACAATCGATAATAGTGAAAATTCTGATTACGATCCGTCTGACGCAATTATCATTGGAAAAGATTCTATCTTGGAAAAATGGGAATTGCCGGAGGCTAAAGAAAATTTTGAAATCGTAGATTTTGACAATATAAGTTACGTCAACGGTTTTGACGGAACAAATGATTTTATAACAAATCCGTTTGAAAACGAAACAATAGGCGAAGTAACAACAGACGAAAACGGTAATATTATTTTTACGCCGAATGAAAATATCGTGAACCAATTAGGCGCCGGTCAATGGATAGAAATTGAAATTAAATATTCGTTACAAAATATACACGATGAAAGTAACTCAATATCCGGCGGCTCTATCAAAATCAAAATATCCGGTAAAAACGAAACGCCTACATTCATTGAACCGCAAGAACCTTTAGCCGTCAACGATAATGCAACGCTTGAAATTAACTGGAAAACGCTGTTTAACGATGTTGACTTAAATGATACGCTAACGCTCGTACAAATTAACGATATTGATTTTGAAAATGAAATAACAATTACCAACGTAGGTAGATTTTATTTTGAGAGCGGCAGTTTAAAATTTTTACCAGATGCAAAATTTGCGTCTCTCCAAAAAAATGTTACTGAAAAATTAACTATTACTTTTACAGTCGCCGATTCTTTAGATCAAACCGCAACCGGTAATTTTGAAATAACAATTACTGGAACAAATAAAACACCTACAGCAGAAACCCAAACAAAAACAATCACAAACGGCGAAAGCGTAACATTTGAACTCGGCGAAATAACAGATCAAAATACCGACGACGAACATAAAATCGATAAAATAGAAATCGACGTCGCAGGAGAAACTATTACGCTAACTAAAGATGATACGACTAAAACTCTTGATAACGGAATTACTGTTACGTTTAATGCAGAAAATAACACCGTAACGATAGATACTTCAGCACGCAATAAATTACCGGAAGACGGAAAACCGGAAACCATCGAATTAAATGTTACAATCAGCGATGATTTCGGCGCAACAGACACAACAACTTGGACAACAACTATCACAAATAAAGCCCCTGAAATTAACGGCGATCTTGAATACAAATATATCAATAAACCAAACGATACTACAGAATATGAAATCAATTTAACAGGAAATATTACAGATACAAATACGCCAAACAGAACTGATCCAATCTGGTATGAAATTTCAGAACTGACAATTATTGAAACAGAAATTAATGAAATATTAAAAACGGAATTAAAAAATTCATTGGAATTGACAACAAATGGAATTTTGAAATTTAAGCCTTCGGACGAACTGTTGACTTATCTTGCGGATAATCTCAATGCGGGAAAAACGCTTGAGATTAAATTGTCATATCTTGTAACAGATAAACTTCTCAAAGATTCTGAAGGCAATTTCCTTTCGACAACAGGCGAATTGACCTTGCAAATTTACGGTAAAAAAGAGGCTGAAATTGACGTTGAAGATTTGAACGTCGATCTAAACGAAGACGAACCAACAAACCAAACGGAAATTACAATTTCCGATCCTGACGAACTTACAGACAATAATAAAGCAGAATACAAAACTGAAATTAAGTACGATTCTGTTGAAATTGAAGGCGAGCAAGCCGAAGCTTTTAAAGCGCTTGATTTCAAGGAGATTTTTAAAATTGAAAACGGCAATATTAAATTTATTGGCGAGGCAGATACATTTGAATCGCTAAATAAAGACGAGGAATTATCGTTTACATTTGATATTGTTGTAACTGATCAATACGGAACAACCGCAACGGAATCAATAACAATAACAGTTACCGGCAAAGGCGATCCGGCTACAGTTGCATCAACAGACGAATTGACAATCTGGGGGAATAAACGTAACAATAATTCTGAATCTCGAGACGTAACATATACAATCACCGATCCCGACGTTGACGAAGAGCATGAATTTTCGTTTGGCGGTTTGCTCAATAGCGAAGGAAATGAAATAGAATTATCTGACGATGTAATTAGCGTAAACAAAACAAACGGTCAAATAACTTTTGATAATAGTTTCTTTGAATCAGAATTTATACAACAACTTACCGATAATTCTGTATTCAAAATTAAAATTATCGTTACTGGTAAAACTGATAAATTGGAGACTCCGCTTGAATTAACGCTTAACATAAATTACGCCAAAGCGCCGACAATTGATGAGAATGAGATTGCAGAACAAGAAATTAGCGCAAATGACAAAATTGATAATATCCCAATTGAGATTAAAGATAATAGCGACAACGCACCAGATCGAGACAACAATAATTACGAATACACTGACCTAGAACTAAAACTAGACGATAGCGTTGTTATTTCAGACGAAATCAAAAATCAAATTATCGCTAACGTAACAATTGACGAAAGCGGAAAATTTTCTTTTGATCCAAAAGGTCTTTTTGATTATTTGGGCGCAGGCGAAAGTATAGAATTGACATTTAATTTCAAGGTCAATGATAAAACTTACAACGTTTCGTCTGACGGATCAATTATCGTTACAATAAATGGCGTAAACGAATCGCCGGTATTTAATCCAGACGCTCCAGATCATAACGCAGGAAATGTTACTTTGGACGAAAATGATGAAGGCAAAAAAATTGAACTCGGCGAATTATTTTCAGACGTTGATCAAAATGATAAACATAAAATCGTTTCAATAAATGATGTTACATTGAGTAAAGAATGGACAACTGTTGACGGTTTGGGACAATTCAAATATATCAAAGCAGACGATGACGGATATGGCGGCGAACTTTGGTATCGCGCATTTGTACCGGAAGGCGTTGAAAATGAATTAGAAAAATTAAGCGTTACAAATACAACTCTAGAATTTACAATCAAAATAAAAGATAAATCAGAGGCAGAAGAATCCGGTACGCTCAAAATATCAGTAAACGGCATTAACTCACAACCTGTGATCGATAAAAATCCAATCACAGACGTTATTGAGGAAAATTCAATTTCCAATAAATATTCTGCGGCTGATTTTGTAACAGATAAAAATACTAATGACGAGTTTACTTTTGCCACGATAAACGGGAAGGAAATTTTAGAGCCGTCTGAAGACGAAACGCAAACGCAAACAATCGAACTCGCCGACGGTACAAAAATAATAGTTGCCGCAGATAGAAAATCATTCAAAATCGACGCAACTTCGCGTAACGAAAATCTTGAACCGGATAAAATAGTTTTGAACAGCATCCTCATAACAATTGCAGATAATTCAAATACCGAAAACGATACGTCAAAACCAAACGCAATACAATTCAAAATCAAAGGCGTAAACGATAAACCACAAATGAACAATCAACACTTCGGAATAAATCCCGACGATTTACAAACAGAACCAAATATAGACGGCAAAAAATATATCGGATTCATTCCAATTACTGATATTGATACCGATACAACAGAATATACTTATACAATCGAAAATGAAAATGAATATCCGTTTATTGTTGTGAATAAAAATAACGGCGCAGAACTTTATATCGATGCAGATAAAATTCCAACACTTGAGGACGGCGGATCAGTAGATTACGAATTCAATGTTATCGCAACTACGCAAGACGGCGAAACTATAACCGCACAAATTACAGTTACATTTAATCACAACGAAAAACCGAAAATTACATTTGACGAAAATTCTGAAAACTTGACAATTACCGAAACAGAAAACGAAACAGAAAGCGAAACCGTTGAAACAGAAGTTACTGTTACGTCTGAAAACGGCGAAGAGGTTACAGATTATTCGTACACAAATATTCGGTTTGTCGAAGGTACGCTAACGAATACGAACAATCAAAAGGAATCGATTTTTGTTTTGCCGCAAGGCGTTGAGTTCGGATTTGAGGACGATAAATTTTACTTGCGAACCAATGGTAAATTTGATTTTCTTGGTATTGATGAAAGCGCCGAATTGACTTTTGAGTTTACCGTTTTTGACAATACTAATAATATCGGCGAAACAAAGCAAATTACAGTTAAAATAAACGGCGCCAATTCAACGCCCGTAGCAAACAACATTAAAGCCGCTATCGATATTCCAGTTGATGAAAACGCCGAATATAAATTTAATATCAAAGATCTGTTCACCGATAGCGACCGCAATGATGGATTTACTAAAATTTATATCAATAAGCAGAATTGGGATTTTAATGGCGATACCCCATTTAATTTGGAATATGGCACGCTAACTTACGAAAAAACCAGCAACGGAAAATACATAATTTTTAAGCCTAATCCAAATTCTCCGATTCGGGCTAATGAAACGTATTTGTTGAAATTTACATTTGGCGTAATGGATAGGTTCGACGCACGATCCAATGACGGCGAAATTACTATCGGACTTGTCGGCATAAATCAAACGCCAAAATTCAAGGAAAACGTAACCTTGACCGCCGATGAAAAAACAGAACAAACCATCAACGCCGCCGACCTCGCAACCGATATTAACGGCGATCCGTTGAAAATTATTGCCGTTAAAGTTGAAGGACAAGAGCAAGAGATAAAATTTGACAGCGATAATAAGACGATTACGCTTGACTCCGGCGCCACGTTGACCTTGACCGAATCCGGACAACTAATTTACAATCCAAAAACGCGCAAGGATAATTTAAGTAAAGGTAATTTTGCAAACGAAAAATTCTCAGTAAAGATCGCCGATGAATTTAATAACGGATCAAGTGAAACAGATTGGAAAGAATTTACAATTAAAGTTACAGGCGTTAATGACGAACCTGTCAATACAAATTCCGAAACAGAAATCAACGGCAATTTCAATGGCGAAGAGGTCAAAATAAAATTGTCCGAATATTTCAGCGATCCTGATAAGGATAAATTGAGTTATGAAATTACGAGTCAACTTGAGGAAAATCCGTTTGTTGAATCTTGGAATATTAACGATCAAGATGGCGAGTCGTATCTTGTGATAAAGTTTAAGCCGAATATTTATTCTGACGGCGGTAAATTTGATCCGGTTGATTTGAATTTGAAAATTACCGATACAAACGGCGGCAAGATTGAAAAAACATTTACGATAAAATTCCCGCAGACGGTGAATCTTGATATTGACGTTGTTAAAGAAGTTGACGGCGAAGAGGATACATACGCCGTAACCGTAACGGCGAAAGACTTGATCAACGAACTTTTAGGTTACAACTATAGTACCGGATTCACGTCGATTAAATTTTCGATCAATATTACCCACGAACTTTATGAAAAGATTGAAGGTATAGAATCAATAGAATCAATCGGCTCCACTACAAAAGCATCAAGCGCCACTACAAATCACGTCTACGCAATATTGGTAGAAATTACAGCAGATGATATAGCAAAAATGTTAGAAGATCCAGAATTTGATCCGTTTAATTTTGAAGTAATTAGTTTCAAAGTTAAAATATCAGGTTCAGCAGTAACGGAATCCGATTTTTCCATCGGCAGCAATATTGAGATTTATCGTACCAACGATAATGTAATCGAAGAATCTCAAGTTAAATAAATTCGGCATAGGGGGAAATTCGGAATTCGGAATTATGAGATGGATGATATTTTTGGTCAATTTTTAGGGACGCGTGGGACTTTTTGGACAAAATTAATTCACAGTTTTTAAATCAAAATCTTTAATTCCGCATTCCGAATTTAACATTTCCGATTGTATTTTTGATTGTGATTTTTCGATGGTTAGTTCTTGTTCGACGATTTCTGCGGCTACGGGCAGCGCTTCGACGATGGTTTTGAAAATATGTTGTTTTCCGATTTTTTCTATTACTCCGTATTTTGTCATTACGTTCATTGGTTGTGCTTTTACTCCTGTTAGTAAAATAGTCATATTGCATTTTGCCGCCCGTCCCAATAATTCCTCTAACACACTTACGCCCGTCAAATCCATCATTGGCATATTTCTCATTCTCAAAATAATTACTCTGCATTTTATTCCTGCGAGCGCCGCTTGGAATTTTGATGCTGCGCCGAAGAAGAAGGGTCCGTAGATTTCATAAACGTGAACGCCTTCCGGCACTTCAAATAAACGTAGCGCAAAAGGGTCTTCGTCCGGATCGTCGTCGCATAATTTGTACAAGCGATGATCAACGGAGCCTGCGTCAAACATGCCCTCCATCCGCCTCATAAAAAGAAACGACGCTAAAATTAACCCTACCGGAATCGCTATCGTTAAATCAAGAAACACCGTTGACAAAAACGTCAACACCATAACCGCAATATCACTCTTCGGCGCCCTCGCAATAACTTTGTAAAATAAACAATATTGACTCATGTTTATCGCAACCATTATCAAGATTCCCGCCAGCGCCGCCAGCGGAATTTTTGCCGCATACTTTCCGAAAAATAATACGATAACAAAAAGCACAACCGCATGAATCAATCCCGCAACCGGCGTCCTACCGCCGTTGCGTATATTCGTCGCCGTCCTTGCAATAGCGCCTGTTGCCGGAATACCGCCGAAAAACGGCACGACAATATTCGCTACACCTTGCGCTACCAACTCCGTATTCGAACTATGCTTCGTCCCAATCATCCCGTCCGCAACAACCGCCGAAAGCAACGATTCTATTGCGCCTAACATCGCTATAGTTACGGCGGCGCTAAAAATAGGCGATATTTTTGACCAGTCTATTTCCGGCATGGCAAATTGCGGAATGCCTATCTTCAACTCCGTCGGAACATGACCCACCGTTTGACCTATCGTGTCAACCGGCAATCTAAAAAACATCACTACCAACGTACATATCACAACCGCAAATAACGACCCCGGCACACGCGCCGTTACTTTAGGAGAAATCAAAATTATAAAAATAGATAACGCCGAAATTAAAATAGCCCAAAAATTAATCGTGTCCGAATGCTCGTAAAAAAATAAAATCTTGTCCACAAACTCAGACGGCGCCTTAATACCATCGTCCCAGTAAAAACCAAATAACTCCGGCGCCTGCGAAGTCGCAATCACAACCGCAATTCCCGCCGTAAAACCCAATGTTACCGGATACGGAATATACTTTATCAAATTGCCCATGCCGGAAAAGCCCATTATCGCCAGCAAAATACCCGCAAAAAAAGTCGCCGCCCACAAACCTTGTATCCCTTGAACTTGAACTATCCCATAAACAATAACAATAAATGCCCCAGTAGGACCGCCAATCTGAACTCGCGAACCGCTAAATAAAGAAATAATAAAACCAGCAATTATCGCCGTGTATAAACCCTGCTCAACCGAAACGCCCGACGCCAACGCAAAAGCAATCGCCAACGGTAACGCAACAACGCCAACAATTATTCCAGCAATAAGATCATTAAAAAATTGCCGCAAAGTATATCCTTCACGCAATACCGCCCAAAGTTGTGGTTGAAAAACCATGATAATTTATAGAATTTTAAATTAGTCGCACTTTAATTTACGTTTACCGCCGCCTGCCTAATATCGAATGACAGACTCCAACGCCTTAAACCGCTAAATGCAAAATACGATACGTATAAATAACCCTTTCATATAAGATAAGGGAATAAAATATTAAATAGCCAACGACTCGCTAAACTAAACTAAATTTAATTTAACTTAAACCAAATAAAACTTCTAAACATATCGTACTCAAAATCTCAAATACAATACGACAAAAAAGACCATAACATTTTACACCTTTAACAGAATTGAAAAGGGGGAGGGGAAAAAAAGGCGAGATACCTGCGATCCTGAAATGCAGGCGAGACGCCTACGAACCTGAAGAAACACCAGGCGAAATGTTTGCGATCCTTCAATCTGTCCCATCTTGTCCCTAAAAAATCCTTCTAATCTGCGTAATCTGTGGACAAAAAAACGATCCACAGATTACACAGATTAAAAAGATTTTTTTGAGAAGGGATATTGACAGGCATTTAAGTTCACTTAAAATTGCGAAAATTCTGATTTGACTTGCGATTTACATTGTTGCTATTGTGCGTTTGTAATTTCTGTAACGAAAATTTAACCAAATAATTTTAAGGTGAATTTATGAAAACTATCAAAAGACGTTTTTTTGTAACGATAATTCTTTTTGCAATCGTGAATCTCTCAAATTTCACGCTTGCCCAAAATAAACCAGAAACTTCTAAACCAGCGCCGCCGAAACTTGAACCGCAGGCTCAACGGATTGCAGGGCGCAATGCTAGATTTTCTGTTGCGCAAAATAATTTTCCGCCTTTGCCGTCAAAAATAAAACCGCCTGCGCT
>JAISLW010000204.1 GCA_031277105.1 Planctomycetaceae bacterium
TTTTTTTTTATGATTTAGCGCAACGATTATTTGGCGTATTACCTTTTTATTTTTAACGAAGCCTTTTTAGGCGAAAAGAGAATGGAGATTTAGAATGAGAAAATTAATGTTTGTGTGTGTGGTTAGTTTTGGTTTGGCGTTTTGGGGTTGTAGCAAGCCTGTAGAGAAGTCGCCCAATGTTGACGCTCAAGGTCATCATGCGGCTGATGGTCATAATCATTCGGCTGGCGATGGTCATAATCATTCGGTTGATGACGGTCATGGTCATTCGGCTGACGATGGTCATAATCATGGCGCTGAAGCGGGCGAGAATAAATCGGCGGGGCATGATGTTGATGGCTGGTGTGTTGAGCATGGTTTGCCGGAGGCTGTATGTTCAATGTGTAACAGCAAGGTTGCGGCGGAATTCAAAAAGAGCGGCGATTGGTGCAAGAAACACAATCGCGCCGAATCGCAATGTTTTGTTTGCGATCCCAACCGCCAACAAAAATTCATCGCCCAATACGAAGCCCAATACGGAAAAAAACCGCCAAAATAAATTTGTAACCATCCACGAAAATTTTAGAGAATAGAGGATAGGGGGTAGGGTGTAGTTTTTTTAGAAAACTAGATAACAATTTTTTGTTACAAAAAATCGTCAGAAGGATCGCGGGCGTCTCGCCTGCATGCGGTTGTACTCAACCGCTAGCGATGAAGGTTTTGATCCCAATCGCTTTATTGGTTGCCTTGCGGCAACATGCAGCTGAGACGGCTACGTTCCTTCTCAATTTTTTGTTACAAAAAAATATCCCACTTGTCCCTCATGTCCCATTTGTCCCTCAAAAACTCCCAAAACGTAATTTAATAAAAAAATATCGTAAACGGTTACTCCAAAACCTTAATGAAAGGAAAAAATTAAAATGTGTAATAAAGATTTTTCACGTAGAATGTTTTTACAAGGCGCTGGATTTGTTGTTTCGTCGCCTTTGGTTTTGTCTTCGTCTGTATTTGGCGATGAGCAAAAGGCGGCGCCGAGCGAGCGTATTACTTATGCTCATATCGGACTCGGTAATCAAGGCAGGCATCTTGCACGAATGTTTAACAACATAAAAGAAGGTCAATGCGTTGCGGTTGCCGATTGTTATAAGAGCCGTCGCGAAAACGGCGCTAAAGCGTGCAAAGGAACGGCGTATTTGGATTTTCGCGAGTTATTGGCGCGTGATGATATTGATTGCGTGATAGTTGCGACGCCGGATCACTGGCATGTTCCGATAGCGGTTGCTGCGGCGAAGTTGAAGAAGAACGTTTATGTTGAGAAGCCGTTAGGTTTGACGATTGCCCAAGATATTTTGTGCGAAAAAATACTCAAAGAAAACGGCGTCATATTTCAATACGGCACGCAACAAAGAAGTTTGCAACACTGCCGGCTCGGTTGTCAACTTGTCCGTCAAGGCGTAATCGGAAAAATTAAAAGAGTAGAAGTTAATTCGCCAAACGGTCACGGCGGAGGTTCGCTTGCCGAAGCGCCTATTCCGCCTGATCTGGGAGTTGACGGTTATGAAATGTGGACTGGTCATAGTCCCAAAAAACCTTACAGCAACGGACGTTGTAATCCAGACGGAACGTATATGGTTTATGATTTTTCGATAGGTTATCTTGGCGGTTGGGGCGCTCATCCATTGGATATTATGGTTTGGGGTTCGGATGCTGATTTGTCCGGCGTTATTGAAGTAGAAGGAACAGGCGATTATAAACCAGATGAATTGTGTAGCGCCGTTTACAATTGGAAAATGAAAATTAAACTCGGCAATGTTGACCTGCAATTCAACGCTACGCGCGATGATAGTACAAAATTTATCGGCGAAGATAATTCATGGATCGAAGTTAGGCGAAACGGCATAAACGCAAGCAATCCAGAATTACTAAAAACGCCCGTAAAAGAAGACGCACAAAATTTGAAAATCAGTAAAAATCATTACGCCGATTTCATTCTTGGAGTTAAAAATAAAATCGACCCCGTTTCAACATTACGCGACGCCGTCCGCAGCGATATTATCAGCCAACTTTGCGATATTGCCGTCAGAACAAAATCAAACGTAAAATGGAACCCAAAAAATTTATCACTCGTAAACCCAACGACAGAACAAACAAATATGCTAGAACGAACACAACGAAACTTCTAAATGCAGAAAACAAAAGTATAGATCGCAAAATTCATTTTTATTATTTAACCACAGAGAACACAGAGTTCACAGAGAATAATTTTTTGATTCCAATTAAAAAAATTTACTCTGTATTTTCTGCGGTTTAATAAAAATAAATTTGTGTTTTTTAGAAATTCCCTTTGATAAAAAATGAAAAATATGATGTAGTTAAACTATGAAACTTAATATCCCGCAAAAATATCGGAAAGATATTGAAATCGCTACAACTTTGCTCAAAAATGAAGGTTGTAAATCAATTTATTTATTTGGTTCATTGGTTACCGGAAAGAGTAACGATGAATCTGATATTGATATTGGCATAAAAGGACTTCCCAAAGGAAAATTTTTTGAAGTTTGTTCAAAACTATATTTTACAATGGATAATGATGTTGATATTGTTGATTTTGATAGCAATGAAGATTTTTATTGTCTATTGAATAGACTTGGGGAGGTAGTTGAAATTGGATAATAATATAAAAGAAAAGATTGAACACGAAATTTTTCGGATAGAAAAATTATTAAATGACGCAAAACCATTATTAGATTTATGTAAAATAAAAGTCCCTGATTTTATAGAAATAACGGCAGCGGCACAAATACTGCATTCGTTTTACAATGGAGTAGAAAGTGCCATTATACTTTTCTTAAAAGGCATGAATGAAAAGGTTCCCAATGATAGTAGATGGCACAGAACATTACTTGAAATCACTTTTGGGTTAAATTCAAAAAACATAATTATTATTAGGAAAGACATAAAAGAAAAAATGGAAAAGTATATGTATTTCAGGCATTTTATAAGACACTCTTATAGTTCAGAATTAGAATGGAGTGAAATGGAAACATTAATCAAAGAACTCAAAGAAATATGGAAAATAATAAAAAGCGATTTTGAATTGTTCATAAGAAACCATTAGGGTGTTTCTAAAAATTCATTATTGATTTAATTTTAATTTTAGAAAAACAACGAATGATTGATCGTTTGACCAAAAAATAAATTTTTAGAGACGCCCAATTATAGTATTAAATAACGTTTTGATTCCAATTAAAAAAATTTACTCTGTGTATTTTCTGCGGTTTAATAAAAATAAATTTGTGTTTTTTAGAAATTCCCTATAATTCAAGGAAAAGATGAGATTATTTTTGGTTTATTTTTTATTTTTTGTAACGTTAAATAACGTTTGGGCGAGTGATTCTGAGTTGGCGGGATTTTTGGCGCCTTCTGATGATAATCGTGTTTGGGCGTTTTGGGTTTGGCAAAACGGGAATATTACCAAAGAAGGCATAACCAGAGACCTCGAAGCAATGAAACAAGTTGGCATTGGCGGCGCTTTGATTATGGAACTTGGTTACGGTAATATTCCGCCGCGTGGTCAGGTTGATTTTTTATCTGACGATTGGCGAAAGTTGTTTGGATTTATGTTGTCTGAATCAGAGCGGCTCGGTTTGGAAATCAACATGTTTGCCAGCGCCGCATTCGGCGGCGGAGGCGGCGCTTGGATAAAACCCGAACATTCAATGTTAAAAATTGTCTGGAGTGAAAATTTTGATCTCAAAAATAAATTAAAGCGCCCGCCGTCTAATCTTGGTTTTTACAAAGACATAGCCGTACTTGCTTTTCCTACGCCGTCTAATATGGATCAACGCAAAGCGGTCAAATTTATATCTCTCTCGAATTTACAAATTGACAAGAGCAATCCCGTTATTGCGAAAAGTAAAATCATCGACGTTACGGACAAGATGCAGCCGGATGGAACGTTAAATTGGTCGCCGTCTGCCGACGTTAATTATATTGTGTTGCGTATCGGTTATACTTCGGCGGGAACGAAACTTTTGCCGCCGCCGGTTAGTTGCAAAGACGCTCTCGAATGCGATAAACTCTCAACAGAAGCCGCCGAAATATTCTTTAACGGACAAACGCAACGTCTCATCGACGAAAACAAAAAACATGCCGGAAAAACGTTTGTAGGAACTCATATTGATTCGTGGGAAGTCGGTTCGCAAAATTGGACGCCTAAAATGCGCGAAGAATTTCAGGCGATTTCAAAATATGATATTCTCTATTATTTGCCCGTATTTGCGGGGTATCAAATTGATTCGCCGGATGCGACGCAACGTTTTCTTTGGGATTTTCGCAATACGGTTTCTCAACTTGTTATCAAAAATTATGCGTGGACGCTTCGCAGGTTGGCGAATAAAAACGGACTGGCTTTTTCGATTGAGGCGTATGACAAACCGCCTTGCGATTTCTTGCAATACGGCGGCGCCGCCGATTTGCCTACGGGCGAATTTTGGACTCAAAAAGGAAATAGCAATTTACAAAATTCAATGCGCGGCATGGCGTCTGCCGCTCATATTTACGGGAACAATATTGTGCCGTCTGAAGCGTTCACGGCGTTTCCAAATGACCGCTGGACAACGCATCCGGCAACGTTCAAACCTATCGGCGACCTCGCTTTTTGCGAAGGTACAAACCGAATGATATTTCACGCCGTAACGCATCAACCTTACGGCGAAAATATTGCGCCGGGCTTAATGTATTACAAATGGGGATCGCATTATGAACGCACGCAAACATGGTGGAATCAAACAGTCGAATGGCACGATTATCTTAAACGATGTCAATTCTTGTTGCGCAAAGGCAAGCCCGTCGCAGATATTGCATATCTTGAACCCGAAATCGTTCCGCAAAATTTTACAAATCATCCGCGAAACCAATATCTATGGGATCACGTAAATTTTCACGTAATCAAAACGGCAACAGTAAATCAAGATAAACAAATCGTGTTACAATGCGGCATGAAATATAACGTTCTTGTTATGCCGAATACAGATTGTTTTACGCTGCCGCTCATTCAAACAATAGAAAAACTCGCCGAAGCCGGAGCGACAATTATCGTAACAAAAATTCCAAAACGTACTCCGTACCTCGCAAATTATATCGACGACGAAAAACAAATCGAAAAAATTATTACAAAATTAATTGACGGGAAAAAAGTTATCATCGGCGAAATGCCGGAAAACGTATTGATGAAAAAAAATATTGAGCCGGATTTCACATCGACGCCAAAATTAAACTGGACTCGCCGCAAAACTGCCAAAGGAACAGATATTTATTTTGTCGCAAATACGACAAATAATCACGTCAATGCAATCGCAACTTTCCGCTCGACAAATTTTCCAGAACTATGGAATCCAATCAACGGTAAACGAATTGCGGCGCCGTCTTATATTAAACGTAACGGAAAAACAACATTGTTTTTGCCTTTGAAACCCTGCGAGTCAATGTTTGTCGTTTTCCCGCAAACGCCGTCGGTAGCGCCGATAAAAAATCCGCTTATTGGAATTGAGAGCGACGGTCAAGTTTTGTTTTCGTTTACTAAATCGAAAGAATTGCGATTAGAAATTTTGAAAGCGACTTACGGTCCCGCCAATATGCCGGATAAAATTATAGACGTTACTGAAACAGTACGGCAATTGACGGCAATCGACGACGCAGGCGTAAACGTCGCAGATATTACGGCAAGTTGCGGCGATCCGGCATTGAATATCGTTAAACAATTGACAATACAATTTAAATTAGATAACATCGCAAAAACAGCATCGGCAAAAGACGGAAATTTCATACCGCTCGCAAATAATAACGTAACAAATAACGCAAATAATAACGCAAAAAATTCAATAAGAAAAATTCAATTGCCCGTAATTGAATTAGATTTTAACCGTACTGAAATTGAAACATTGCAATTTAGGCAAAAAGGCGATTACGTCTTACGGACTGCGGACGGAAATATTGTTACAAAAAATATCGATCCGGTAATTATTCCGTTGGATACAGAATGGACGTTGACGTTTCCGAATCAAAAACAATTATCGTTACAAAAATTAGTTTCGTGGACGGAATCAGACGATGATTTCGTCAAATATTTCAGCGGAACGGCGGCATACTCAAAAATTGTAAATATCGACCCGAAAATTTATCGGACTGTTGACAATAATACTAAACGTGTCGTTTTGGATTTAGGCGAAGTTTATGAGATTGCGGAAACGTTTATTGACGGCAAGCAAGCAGGAACGCTTTGGTATGGAGAAAAACGTTTAGATATTACAAATTTCGTAACAAAAAATAAATCGTTCAAGTTAGAAATACGTGTTACAAATTTATTACAAAATCGTTTAATTGGAGATCAATTTATACCGGAAATCGATGTTGAACGCAAAAACGGAATTATACAAAAATTCCCGCAATGGTACATTGACGGAAAACAAATTCCAGGCAAAAGATCAACATTCAGCAGCTGGGAACTTTATAACAAACAAGATAAATTATTACCAAGCGGAATAACCGGTCCCGTCTTCATCGAAATATCAAATTAAAAAACAGACGCGACTAAAAATGCAATTTTTGTAAAAAGGTAGGCGATGTTTCGCCGAAACGTCGCAATACGTATAAAATAATTATTAAATTTTAATAATTCATAACGCATAAAGTAGATGTATTTTAAACTGTTCGCACTTGAGTTTTCGTTTACCTTCGCCTGCCTAGCTTTCGGGTAGGGTGTTCAAAATTGATCAAAAATATTTTTTTACTAATTGTAATATTAATTGATATAACATGTTTTGTGGTATTAATTTTTAAAAATATCAAGTATAAAATAATGTGACTATTTATCGGAATTTTTACATTGATTTTGAATTTATTTTCCGTAACCTCATTTTTACCTTATTTTTCTTTACAAATCAACCTTAGTAGAACGTGAATCCACCAAACCACAACCTCATTACCTCATTAAAAAATAACGTTAAACGTCATTTCATAGAGACGCAATGCATTGCGGCTCTACATTATGTCTAATACTTGTCTAACACCTGTTGAACACATTAATCTCAACAACAATAAAAAACAAAATTACGACATTTATTGGCGTGGATTAAAAATGAGGTAATGAGGTTGTTGTGTGTTGTAATACTTTGCTACTAAGGTTGTTTTGTAAAGAAAAATAAGGTAAAAATAAGGTTAGGGTAAACGCAAATTAAAGCGCTAACAGTTTACAAATTGCCAATACGTAATTTGCTAAAAAAATTCCGTGAACGGTTACAAAAATAGTTATGCGAATTTTTTAAACCGCAATGTTAAAGTGCGGTTTTCAAAAAATACGCATAACTATTCAGTCGAGTATTTTTTTGATCAAAAAATTACGTTATATTTCGCCCCGATAGCTAGGCAGGCGGAGGTAAACGAAAACACAAGCGCTAACAGTTTAAAATTATCGTTACAAAAAAGCAAATTAAAAAACGTATTGTAAAGTGTGAATAGTATATAAACCAATTTCAATCCAAAAAATAAATAATATGGACTGAATAGTTAAAAATCGCTAATACGTAATTTACCAAAAAAAATTCCGTGAACGGTTACTGATTTTGTAACTATTCTGTAGGCGTAAATATTTATTCATATTTTTTACGTACTCCGTATTGCGAGTAATAAAGTTTAACTAATTACGATTACTGGATAGTTACGCAATAAATTCGTTATGAAAAAACGTTTAATTTTTGATATAGCATGTTTCACGGGGCAGTCGTCAATGACAGGTTCGTTACGTTATACGATTGAAGTGTTGAAGCGGTTAGTTGAATCCGG
>JAISLW010000276.1 GCA_031277105.1 Planctomycetaceae bacterium
CGGCAATGGCTGCTTTAGATTGGGCTTTTAGAATTGCCCGAAAAGCCAAGATAAAAATATTTGTGATAATTGACGAGTATGATCATTTTGCGAATGATTTAATTGCGATGGGTTCAGAACTGGGCGATGATTTTTATTGTGATGTTGTTCGCGTCAACGGTATAGTTCGTGATTTTTACGAGAAACTCAAAATTGCTTCCGGCGACGGCGTAATAGGTCAAACTTTTATTACCGGAATCTCTCCGGTTATGCTTGACGATTTGACAAGCGGATATAATATTGCTACCAATTACACGATCAAAAAGAAATACAACGAAATGATAGGTTTCACTTGCGACGAAGTAAACATGATAATGAATGCGGTAGGAATTAAGCCGGAGCAGATTGACGTTGACATGGAATTTTATTACAACGGTTACTTGTTCAGTGAAGACGCAACTACTACAGTTTATAACTCAACTATGATTCTTTATTTATTTGATCATTTTTTAATGACTGGAAAGTGTCCAAAAGAACTTATTGATCCGAATTTGAGCGTGGATTCTCAACGTTTACGTCGTCTTTGCCAAAATGAGAAAAACCGTAATATTTCGATTCAAATAATAAAAGACGGCGGCATCGTTGCGCGATTGTTAGAAAAATTTTCGATAGATAATTTGGTCGATGAAGATTATTTTGTGTCGTTATTATTTTACATGGGTTTATTGACGATCAATGGAACCAGCGGCAATAAAACTCAATTAACAATTCCTAATTATTCGATTCAAAGAATTTATTGGGAACAGGTTCGTTTTTTTATTGCGGAAAATTCTAAACTTGTCCTTATAGATACGTCTTTATTGGAAAAGTCGATAAATTCAATTGCGATTGACGGGAATATTAACGATTTTATTAGTTACATTTCAAAAAATGTACTTAGCAAATTATCCAATTATGACCTTCAAAATTTTGATGAAAAATATATTAAGGCGGTTTTACTTACTTATCTAATTTTGGACGACAATTATATTCCGATAAGCGAGAGCGAGGTTGATTCTGGTCGTGTTGATATATTTTTGCAACGTAACCCAAAATATTCGACGGCAAAATATGAATGGGTTTTGGAATTGAAATATTGCAAAACAACGACAAAAAAATCCGAGATTGATCAAAAGCGCAAGGACGGACTTGACCAATTAAACGCCTATCTTGCGACTCGTCAACTAAAAGACCGCCCGAACTTAAAATCCGCCTTATTACTTTTTATTGGCAAAAACAAATACGAAATTATTGAAAATAAATAATTCAATTTAACAACAACATCATCATTCCATTTCAATTTTTATGAGTGTAATTAGGACGATTTTTTTTGTATATTTTTTTGTCGCTTTATTTAGCGCAACGATAATTAGCGCCGAGAAGCCGTTGCCTGGTCAATTGCCGCGATATACTAGATCGGGCGGCACAATTTTTCGGACGCTTTTTGACAGATCGTCTGATATAGACGAGGATGGTTGGCCGGATTCATGGACTCGGAAACGCGGTATTGATCGTAATATTCAATTTCCCGATTATATTGACGTCCGTATAGTTGAGAACCGGAGTCAGTTTGGCAATAATTCGTTGCGGATGTCGATTGAAGGCGGCAGCGCCGGAGTTTTTTCGCCAAAGATACGAGTTCGGCGCGGGATGTGTTATACGGTTTCGGCGTTTGTTTCGACGGAGAATATTGTTTTTAACGACGCTTATATTTTGGCTTCGTTTTATGGTAAAAATGGCGGCGAGCCGGTTATTACTATTCGTTCTGATAGTATTAAAAACAGCGCCGGATGGCGGAAACTTACGATAGGTCCGTTTAGGGCGAATGATAGCAAGATTGATTCTATTTCGGTGGGTTTATTGGCGACGCAGGGCGAGCGGCGGGATTTTAACGCTAAAGTTTATTTCACAAATATTGAAATTATGGAGAGTCCGAATGTTAAAATTTCGACGACTAATAATCATCATATTTTTACGAGCAAGTCTGGTATTGAGGTCTCTTGCGTAATGACTGGTTTTGATCCGGATCAGGATAAGTTAAAATTTGTTATTGAGGACTCTTTTGGGCGACCTATTGCGAGTCGCGAAGTGGAGATGATAATCGGCAACAGACCGGCGTCGCAATTTGTAGTGCCGAAAAATGATCGATGGAGTGTGTTTGAAGGTACGGCAACGTGGCCGGATTTACCGATAAATTCTACGGGGTTTTATCGTATTCGTGTTGAGACGCCGAAGTCTTATATTAGTAAATTGCGTTTTCCCGCCGGAGTTTTTTTTGAGGATTCTTTGCAAAATGCGCCGCCTTTAACGTTTGTTGTTATTGATCAAGCTGCGATAGTTCAAGACGGCGTTTTCGGCTGGAATCTTGACGGTTGGAATTTGACTGAAATTTATGATCGTCGTTTGCAATTGAGTTTATCTGGAATTTCCAAGTTAAAGATTCCGGCGTGGATTTCTTCGGACGAGTTAGATCGGCGCCGTCAATTCCTTCAAATCTGCGAAACGTTTACGCCGTTAGGCATGCAAATTACAGGTTTATTATCGCCGCCGCCGCAGAGTGTGCGGGACAGAATAAAAATAGGCAAGGTGAACGGAGCCGCTATTTTTGCTATACCTCCGGCAACATGGACTGAAGCGATACAGTCAACTATACAAGAGAGTTCTTTGCTGGTTAAGAACTGGCAATTGACGCCGGACGATGATTTAAGCGTAGCCAATATTCCAGATTTCGAGCGGCGATTTCAAGAAGTACGACGCAATTTTGATCGCAGAAATCTAGGGCTGGGACTTGGCGTCGCATGGGATTGGACGCAACCGTTACCGCTGGATAATACGCAAACTACAACGCCTGAACGCGGCGCCGAACAACGCAATTTTATCGCTATTCATACTACGGACAAAATGACGGCGGCTGATCTCGAGCGAAGTTTAATTGCGGCGGCGGGAATAAATGTACGAAAATTAATTTCGCTGGCGGCAATTTCAGGCGACGAGTATGATTTATCGGGGCGTATTGCTGATCTTGTGCGGAAAATGACGATAGGCAAGGTTTATGGCGCCGATGCAATTTTTTTATCTAAACCAATTAGCGATCAAAATGGCGTGTTAAATTCGGATGCGACGCCTAATGATCTTTTTTTAGCATGGCGGACAACTTCGGTCTTATTATCGGGACGCGATTATTTGGGACAAGTAAAATTGCCGAATCGGAGTACGAATTATAATTTTGTCGATCACTTTGGCGGCGACGGCGTGATGGTGTTGTGGAACGACGCCGCTTCAAATGAAACGCCTGTTATTGAAACGTTATATCTTGGCGAGGAAGTCGAAGTAATTGACGTTTGGGGAAGACGGACAACGCCGGAACTAGAGGGACGCAACCAAAAAATTATTGTGGGACAAGAGCCAATTTTTGTAAGAGGATTAGATGCGAATATTATTCGGATGAGGTTAGGATTTAAGTTAGATCGAACAGATATTCCAAGCCGGACGAACAACGAGGAACGCGTGCCGTTTACGTTTGTTAATGATACAAATTTACCGGCAAATATTCAATTTGCAGTTATTGAACCGCGCGAAGATACATGGCGATTAAAGCAACCGATTCCGCTCGTATTAGACTCGGAAGCGACCGGAAAATCAGATTTCGCCATTACTTTGAATTCGCAGGCGAATACAGGTCTGCAAAAATTTAGGATAGAAGTTAGCACGGTAAGTGCGGCGCCGCGAAAGTTTGCCGTTTATGATGAAATTTATATTGGAGAGCGGGAGGTAATGTTAGAGTTTTCATCGCGAATGAACAGGCGAGGCGATATTGAGGTAATGCAAGCGTTCATAAATAATGGAGAAAAGGAGAGATCGTATGTTTGCAGACTTCGGGTAAGGGGGCGGGAGTATTTGCAAACTTTTATAACAAGACAAGGTTTCGGGCGAATTGAACATACGTATATAATACCAAACGGGCGAGAATTATTGAGAACCGGCGTAAAAGAAATGACGATACACGCAACGCCGTTGCCAACAGACCCAACAAGCCAACCAATGTTATACACAATTCCGTTGTTAGAATAAATGGAGTTTCTAAAAATTCATTTGTCCAGGTAAGCGGCGTTTCGCCCAGCGTTTAATTTTGGGCCGCAATAGAATTTATGACGTCGATAAATTATATTACTTCGCAACGTTGAAAATAAATCTTTTTATACGTTATGAATTATTGAAATTTAATAATTGTTTTACGCGTCTTGCGGCACAAAAAATAAAACCCTATGACGAAACGCCGCCTACCTTTTTGCAAAAAAAAATGAATTTTTAGAGACGCCCGTTGGTTTTTAACTTGTCGGATCAAAGATTAGATGATTTTTCGTTACAAAAATTATCCAATTATTTTTAATTGTCCATAACGTCCATCAATTTTCTTTTTTTGAAAAAAATGTTATCGCGTAAATTATTATCTAAGTTATCAAGATTTGAGCGTCTTTCGTTTAGTGATGGCGTTGAGCTTTTGTGTTTTGTTGATCTTCCTGT
The DNA here is from genome assembly GCA_031277105.1 of Planctomycetaceae bacterium. Lineage (GTDB taxonomy): Bacteria > Planctomycetota > Planctomycetia > Pirellulales > Thermoguttaceae > WRKP01. The sequence goes on from JAISLW010000276.1 coordinate 4,543, forward strand.
TTTGGGGTATTGGGCGAATGAGTATTTGTGTAGGATTCATTTGGACAAATTTGTTCGGACTTATAATATTGAGCGTAATATTAACTATACTAATATTTGCGTTAGTGGTTGTTTATTTTGTGCGTTTTGTTGTTCTTTGGGTTCTGCGGGCGGTTATGTGTTGGGCGACGATGTTCTTTTTTCTAAGATATCGGAGACGGTTTTGCTTGGCGGCAGGCAGATTTTGTTGCAGGGCGGTTTGCATCCGTTGTTATCTTTTGAGTGGTATGAGGATTTGCTTTGTCGTATTAAGCGTTCTTTTCCTGATGTGAACATACATGGATTTAGTCCGACGGAGATTGCGTATTTTGCTGATCGTTTTGGATTAACTGACGTGGAGGTTCTTTTGAGGTTGCGTGCGGCGGGGTTGGGTTCGTTGCCTGGCGGCGGCGCGGAAATATTATCGGACAGGGTTCGTAGTAAGTTGAGTCCGAACAAGGCGACGGCGGCGCGATGGTTAAGTGTGTGTAGGGAATGGCATCGAATGGGCGGGCGAGGTTCGGCAACGATGATGTTTGGTCATATTGAGACAGTTGAAGAGCGGGTTGAGCATTTGTTGCGGATTAGGGAGTTGCAAGATGAAACGGGCGGATTTACGTCGTTTATTCCTTGGACGTTTCAGCCGCCTAACACGCAAATTGCTCATATTCAAAAGGCGAGTGTGTGCGAGTATCTTAAATTATTAGCCGTTTCGAGATTATTTCTTGACAATATTAAGACGATTCAATCAAGTTGGGTAACGCAAGGTCTGGAGATAGGCGTGCTTGGACTTTCGTTTGGGGCGGACGATCTTGGGAGTGTGATGATAGAGGAAAATGTTGTAGCGGCGGCGGGAACTATTCATCGCAGCAATGAACAAGAATTTATAAAAACAATAAAAAATGCAGGATATATCGCAAAAAAAAGAAATATCACCGGAGGGAACTTCTAAAAACTTATTTTTTTGCAAAAAAGGTAGGCGGCGTTTCGCCGCTGTGTTTATTTTTTGGGCCGCAATACGTGTGAAACAATTATTAAATTTTAATAATTCATAACGTGTAAAATAGATGTACATTATACGTTGTGAAATAATAAAATTTATTAGCGACATAAACTCTACTGCGGCCCAAAATTAAACACGGGGCGAAACGCCGCCTACCTGACAAATGAATTTTTAGCGATACCCTTTTGCAACAAAGATTGTCCCTCCTGTCCCATCTGTCCCTCTTGTCCCTCAAAAAAAAAATTGGTCTTGAATTGAAATTATTTTTTTTGTACACTTCGCGGAGTATTGTGATTTCGGGTAATTTTTGCCGGATTACGTTTAATTTTTGCGGGTGTATTTTTTTAACAAGTTAAGGGGAAAGAATGCGATCAATTGCGATAATGAATCAGAAGGGCGGCGTTGGCAAAACGACTACGGCGGTTAATGTTAGCGCTGCGCTGGCGGCGACTGGGGTTAAGGTTTGTTTGATTGATCTTGATCCGCAAGCGCATGCGTCGTTGCATTTTGGCATAGAGCCTCAAGTGGAGTTTGATTCAGTTTACGACGTGCTGGTTGGCAATTTGAGTTTATCGTCGGTAAGGCGGCAACTCAATGATAATCTTTGGCTTATTCCTGCGCATCTTGATCTTGCGTCGGCGGAAATGGAGCTTGCGGGCGTTGTCGGGCGCGAGGTGATTTTGCGGGATAAACTGGCGGAGGACGATATTGAGTTTGACTATATTTTTATTGATTGTCCGCCTTCGTTAGGCGTGTTGACAATCAACGCATTAACTGCCGTTGATGAGGTTTTTATTCCATTGCAGCCGCATTTTTTGGCGCTGCATGGGTTGAGTAAATTATTGCAAACGATTGAACTTGTCGCAAAAAGACTCAATAATCGTCTTATGTTAAGCGGCGTCATTTTATGTATGTACGACGGGCAAACGCGTTTGGCGTCGGAGGTCGCTGATGATATTGACGCATTTTTCAAACAAGCCCAATCAAAAAAAACAGTGTGGTCAAACGCTCAAATGTTCCAAACAAAAATAAGACGAAATGTAAGACTAGCAGAAGCGCCAAGCTTCGGAAGACCTATTTTTGAATACGACCCGCATTCAAACGGCGCCGAAGATTACAGAAACCTCGCAGGTGAAATCTTATGCCAAACGAAATAAGTTTAGCGCTAGGGAATAGGGCGTAGGGCGTAGTTTTTTGTAACAAAAAAACTACACCCTCTTGTCCATTAAAATCACGTCGTTAATTTTCGGCGAATGTTTACATTACGTATTTATTGTTACAAAAAATCAAAAATTATTTTAACGCCTTGAATAATATAAATCATGTTTACTCAAAATTGTAATTATTATTTTTCTGTGAATTTCCGGTTTGGGATTATTTTTTGTTTTATTATTTTTTGTTTTATTTTTTCTGGTTGTAATAGTTTTGGCGAGCGTCATATTAAGTTGCGCGACGAGTTTACCGGCGGTCAAATTGACAAGGCGAAAGCTAATGTCAATCGTGCGATTAAAAATAATTCGGACAAGGATATTGATTTACTCAAATTGAATAGCGCGATGATTGAACTTTGTTGCGGTAATTTTAAAAGCGCCGAATTATTGTTGCGCGAAGTACGGGACAAGTTTGACAGATTGGAAAACGAGCAAGTCTTGAACGCCGCGCGCAATGCTAAATCTTTTTTGACGGATGACAATGCGATAGCGTATTCGGGCGAAGATTATGAGAAGGTTTTGATACGCGTTTTTCTTGCGATTTCTAATCTTATGCAAGACGGTTCGGACGCTTACGCTTATTCGTTGCAGATCAATGACAAGCAAAATAAAATTATTGAGAGGAAGAAAAGCGAGTTTAGGAATTTATGTAACGATAATTCTGATTTATTGAAGCGGGTTAATGCGAGTTATTGTAATGTTGCGATTGGCGCTTATTTGTCGGGTATTTTGTTGGAGGAATCGAAGCGAAATTATTATGAAGCGTATCGAAATTATGAGCGGGCTAATTTGTGGGCGAATGGAAAAACAAACGACGGTTATAAATTTAACGACGATTTAGAACGCGCTAAAAACGGCGTGCATAGTAAATCGGGCAATGGCGTCGTTTATATTTTTGTGCTTGCGGGCAAAGGTCCGTACAAGGTGCAGAGGAATTGCGAAGTGTTGCAAGACGTGCAAGTTTTGACGACGGCGTTATTGAGTCATTTTTCAGAAATATCAACGATACCGGATTTCATGCCGGTTATGATTCCGGTTTTAGTTACGTCGAGCGCTATCGGCGGTATTGGCGGCGGTTTATCTAATAAACGTCAAAATAATACGGTAAAGGTTTTAGTTGACGGAAATTTTGCAGGCGAAACGAAGGTGATTACTGATGTTAGTGAAATGGCGCTGGGACAATTTGAAGCAAATAAACCAATGATAATTGCGAAAACGATTATTAGGAGAGCGTTTAAGAAGGGCGTAGTTTACGGCGCAAAAAAGGCGGTTGATGCAAACTCGTGGGTCGGGTTAGCGTTGGAGTTAGGAGGCATGGTGTGGGAAGGAATGGAAACGGCGGACACGCGATGTTGGAATTTATTACCAGATACAATTCAAATGCAACGTATAGAATTACCAGCAGGCGAACATGAAATCATTCTAAAAACGCCAATGCAAAATTACGCAGAAAACAAAAAATTTCACGCAAAAAAAATTAAAATAAAAAATGGAAAAAATACATACGTACTAGCAAATTTCATCGACAATAAACTAATCGGAAATATCACAACAAATAATGGGGAACTCTAAAAATTCATTTTTTAGAGAACCGATCCGTCATTCGATGTTTATCTAAAATTCTAATACGCTCTTTAACAAACCTAAGGACGTCTCTAAAAATTCATTTGTTCAGATAGGCGGCTAAAAAAATCAAACACCGTGCCGAAACGCCGCCTACCTTTTTACAAAAAAATGAATTTTTAGAGATACCCATTTGTGGTTTTTAGAAGTTGTCATTATTAGTAAGGTAACGTATCGATTTGATTTGAAAGTGTTGAAAAGTTCATCCAAACTAAACGATCAATTGCATCATTTACAAAATGGACGCTACCGTCTCCATAAGCAGAATTAACTCCGCCTGTGTGTTGACTTGCCGCCTTTACGAAACAACGTTGCGGCGATCCCTTTTTCCAGTAATTGCCTGCGTTTTTCTGATTGGGCGTTAGGTAAGCGTTATAAGCCGAATGATCCCATCGACAAGATAACCAAACTGCGCAACGTTCTTGTTTCCCGCCGGTCTTTGTAACTGCCGCCGAAAATGTAACCATATTTTCATTTTCGTTTGCGTCTGCTACAGGTAGTTGCGTTCCATCAAAAGTTACTCGTTGGAAAAGCATGGCTTTACTTGCGTTATCCATTCCGGTTAAATCTTTACCGCCTGCAATTGTGGGATTTCCAAAAAGCGCTTCAGAAATTAGCGTCGTGTTACTTGTTCCGTCTGTCATTGTATCAAAGGTAACTTCGCCATTGGTTTTTACTTCTGGTGCATTTCGCGCTTTATAAAACGGACCATCCGTTTTATTGTTTGAAAGTGAATTATCGCCCATTCCCGAACCAACACAAACAACGTAATTACCAGGACCAGTCGAATTAGCCGTCGGTGATACAGAACCTCTTGTTCTTTGGCTATCGCTTGGACAGAAAAATATCTTCAACTGAAGATCTTTTACATCGCTGTAATAGTCGTTGATTGATGAACCGGGGCCGCAAAACAAACTTATTGAAAAATCTTTACCTGCCGAAACATTCCCTGCTTCAATAAATGGTAAAGCGCGGGCTAATGCGCCAGTGCCGCCGTCGGTTTTATTATGAACAACTGTTGCGTCTGTTGCGCTTGTGGGACCGGTACAGTATTCTGTGCCGTGTGGTGGTAGGACGTTAAAAGCGTCGTGGTGATTATGCAGCGCTAGCGCCCATTGTCTTTGGTTATTTGAGCAAGACATTCTTCTTGCTGCTTCTCTTGCCGCTTGAACTGCGGGTAAGAGTAATGCAATCAAAACGCCGATGATTGCGATTACGACTAGAAGTTCAACTAATGTGAACCCTAATTTTGGGCTGTATGAGTTTTTGGCGGTCAAAATTTTGGTCGAAATTGACTTGTCTAGCCCCCCCCCCCTACCCAAATTAACATTTTTGGTAAGGTTTGAGGTTTTGTCGTTAGTTTTACTGCAACATTTACAGCAACCGGTTTGCACTTCTTGTGAAACTGGATTTACGAATTTCTCCGATGTGAAATTTTCTTTCGTTGACATTATTATTTTTACCTTTCTTTTAGTTAAAGGATTTTCTGAAATAGCGCCGGCAATTCAATTGCGCGCCTTAAACAAACAGAAACAACAAATTGCTATCTGAAACCGTTTCAAACAAGCAAAGTAATAAATCATTTCAAAGCCAGTTTGCGAATTATTCGGCAATAGGTAATAAAACAATTTATTTGTTGTCTCAAACATTGGCGGTAATTATGCACCTTTTTTCAAATCCCGCAAGCGGGAGTAGGCATAAAAAACAAAAAATTTTAGAATTTTATCGAAACCAAAATGTAAAGATTTATCATGTAAGAAATAAAAAAATTATTTTTTTTAAGAAATTCACCAATCCCGCAGATGAAACCAGATTTTTTGTAACAATAAATCGTAGAACGCAACAATGACGTCCGCGATCCTGAAAAGCAGGCGAGACCAACGGATCGCGGGCGTCCCGCCTGCATGTTGCCGATAGGCAACCAATAAAGCGGTTGAGATCAAAACCTCGCTCATTAGCGGTTGAGTACAACCGCTTGCAGGCGAGAC
>JAISLW010000335.1 GCA_031277105.1 Planctomycetaceae bacterium
TCGTTATTTTGGGTAATAATTTCATCGGCGAGCCAAACTTGCCCCATGCCGCCTTGACCGAGCAATTTACGCAAAATATAACAATCCCCAAACCGCTCATCCGGTTGCAACGCCGTCGCAATATTACCCGCTATCGTTTTTTGCGTATAAGTCATAATTAAAAAATTTTTTGTAATTATTCGGTCGTTAAATTTGTTACCCTCATCGGGACGAAAAAATAATACTTACAATAATATTAACATACGTTATACCATAATCGCTAACATATTGTAAAGACCGGCATAAAAAATAAATTGCCCGAAGAAACACAACAGTCTCGGCTACGCGTTACAAAAATCCTTTTAATCTGTGTAATCTGTGGACAAAAAAACGATCCACAGATTACGCAGATTAGAAAGATTATTTTAAATTGGAAATCAAAATATCTTTAATTCCGAATTCCGAATTTTAAAAAAAGTTATTTTCTAAAATTCTATTTTATGAAATATTTCCTATGATTATGATTGCGGGGCTTTTTATATTTTCGTCTTTAATTTTTTGTTCAACATTTATTAGCGTAGTTTTTGTGATTTTTTGATTTTTCATTGTTGCATTTTGTACAATTATGATATTTGTATTTTTTGGCATTCCTCCTTCAAGTAAAGCGTTGCTCCAATGTTTTACGGTAACAACGCCCATGTAAAAGATCAACGTTCCTTGAAAGGATGCGAATTTTTTGAAATCTAGCGCCGGTAAAGTTGGGTCGTGTTCGTGTGACAGATGTCCTGTAATTAGCGCTACTGCGCTTGACTTGCGTCTATCGGTCAATGAAACTCCTGCGCACCAAGCCGCTGCGGACGCCGACGTTATTCCTGGCACAATTTCATATTGAATTTTTGCATTCGTCAAAGCGTCTATTTCTTCGTTTAATCGTCCGAAAATATGCGGATCGCCGCCCTTCAATCTAACAACTTTACGCCCCGAATTAGCCGCAATTATCATACGCTCATTAACCTCGTCCTGTTTCAACTTCCGCCCCGTATAAGGCTCGCCCAACGATACCAATTCCGCATCAACACGCGCAAATGATAATATACGAACATCAACAAGATAATCATACAAAATCAAATCCGCCGCAGAAATATAACGCAACGCCCTAACCGTCAAAAGATCAGGATCGCCAGGACCAGCGCCAACAAGATAAACAAACCCTTTTTGTATATCACACATCAAATCGCTCTCTATAAAATTATTAAGAAAAATTTATTAACCGCGCACGGAAATTTGTTTATTAAATTACGTTTTGGCAATTTTTTGATGGACAAGTGAGACATGAGGGACAAGAGGAACATGAGCGACAATTTTTGTTACAAAAAATTGTCCCCTATCACCTATCCCCTATTCCCTAACCTCTATCCGTGAACGGTTACATTTATTTTAGGCTATAAAATTGATACCAGAAATACATTTTGCTAACTTATAACGGCAATAAATAAATTTTACTCTAAAATTCCATAATTTCGTTAAATTCGATTCAACCCGCATTAAAGGTATAGCCGATACAACGTATAGCGGGCAATCTTTAAACTGTTCTTACTTTAATTTGCGTTTACTTTCGCCTGCCTAGCTTTCGGGCGGCAGGCTTTGACGTTTTTACATCGATGAATTTCAAGTACGAGCGGTATAAGCGGTGTTTATGGTGAATTTGTTTGTCCGAATTTAAAAGTTAAATTTATGTAAATTGAATTGAAGAGAGATATTGCGATGACAAAGCAAATTTTTAATAACATTTATTATAGTCGGTTTTATATTGGTTTGTTTTCAAGATTGTTTAAGATGTTACGTGAACCGGCATTTGTTTTTGGCATTTTGTTTGTAGTTTTTTTGTTTTCTTTTTTTGAGTTGTATGCTCAAAGCGTCGATCCGGTCAAATGGGAAAACGATCTCAAACGTGCGTGCCAATTAGCGCAGACTGAAAACCGTCTAACGCTTGTCCATTTTTACAGCGACTGTGCGCCGTGTGCGTCCATGAACGCTAACGTATTTACCGATCCGCGAATTGCTCTTGAGTTAAATCGTAATTTTGTCGCCGTCCGCGTTGATATGAATATGTTAGCGGCGCTGGCGAAACAATACGACGTTACCGTCGTACCGACTGATTTGATCCTCAATTCGGAAGGTCAAGTCGTTTACAGAAGACAAGGCGAAATTGCATCTGAAAAATATTTGCAATTCCTCCAATATCTACGTACAAATTTTCTCTCGTCGCATATTGCCAAACATAACGCAAACGTTATGCCCGCCGCCGTCGCTCCCGCAACAACAGCAACATTACAAAATAACCAAACGGCAAATAATATTACAAACAATCAAATAAATCCCAACGCAAATAATCAAACCGCCTTAAATAATCCAGCCGCTACGCCATTCGCTACACAACCGGAACAAAAAAATAAAACGCCGGAAACACAAAACAACTTCGCATTCATCGCCGCCAATAACCAACACAATCAACCTTCAACTACCGCAAATAATCAACAACATTACCAAAATAATCCGCAACACGTAATCGCCGCCTCCGGTCAATTTGATCCGAACAACACTAGCGCCGCCGTCGTCGCAACGCCATCAACTAACGCCAATGCCGCCGCTAATAATATTACGTCTAATATTACGTCGTTACCGAAAAATGTTCCGGTTACAATTCCGGTTGTTTCGGATAAAAATTTCGCAAACGGCGCCGTTGAGTCAATTGACGCCGCCGATAATAACAACATCAATAACAACTTCAATAATTTTCCAAATAATAACAACGTAATATTAACAAATACGCCAAACTCGCCTGATAATTTACAAGTCAAAACCGATGCAAACGGCGGCTTGAACTCCAATATAATTTCCGTAACAAATAATCCGCCAAATAATCCGGCGACGATTCGTAATCCTATTGCGGAAAATCAAAATAACGCAGGTATTACCGGCGGCGTTATTGATTTAGCGGGTCATTTGATGGTGGAAGTGCCGTTGGCGATAGAAGGTTATTGTCCGGTTATTTTGTGCAAGAAAGAAGAATGGGTTCCCGGCAATCCGGCTTATTACGCAATGTATCGCGGGCAAGTTTATAGATTTTCGAGTCAAGAGGCAATGACGGAATTTTTGAAATCGCCGTTACAATTTGCGCCTGTTGCGATGGGTGAAGACGTTGTGATGATGATTGACCGGAATAAAAAAATATGCGGCTCAAGAAAATATGGCGTATGGTTTGGCGGACGCGTATATCTTTTTGCAAACAAAGAATCTCTAAATAATTTTATTGCCAAACCAGACTATTACGCAAACATTGCCCAAAACTACGAAGCCGCTTTCAAATCGCCGCTAGACACCGTACAAAGATAAAAACAACATAACACGTTCACAGAAATTTAAACGATTAGGTATCGCTAAAAATTCATTATTGGAGAACCGATCAATCATCCGATGTTTCTCTAAAATTCTAATACGCTCTTTAACAAACCTAATTTTAACCTAATGGTAATGGGCGTTCTAAAAATTCATTTCTGTCCCGCTAGGGACAAATATTTATTGTTACAAAAAATACCGGTTCGCAGGCGAAACGCCTGCACTTCAGGATCGCGGGCGTCTCGCCTGCATGCGGTTGTACTCAACCGCTAATGAGCGAGGTTTAACATCTCAACCGCCTTTTTGTTTGCCTTGCGGCAAAATGCAGGCGGGACGCCCGCGATCC
>JAISLW010000361.1 GCA_031277105.1 Planctomycetaceae bacterium
GTTTACCTTCGCCTGCCTAGCTTTCGGACGGCAGGCTTTGACGCTTTTAAATCGCTGAATTTCAAGTACGAGCAGTATAGTGGATAGGGCGTATCGGGACAATTTTCGTAACAATAAATCGATCCCCTACACCCTGTCCCCTAAAACTTGTCGCTTAAATTTTCGTGAACGGTTACAAGGTTAATTCGTGTAAAATTCAATTGCGAACAGTTTAAAACTGTTCGTAAATATTTGTGCGATAATTGTACAAAGAATTGTTAAGAAATTATTAAGATTGTATTAAGATTGCGTTAAATTTTATTTTTTATCTTATTCCAATTTAATAAACAAGTTACATAATCGAAAAAGAAACAAAAACAAAATTATTCGCAAAAATCAGATAATTGTTCGCAAAAATACGTTTAGAAAAATACAATTACCGGACTTCCAAAAAACAGCTTTTTATTTAACCACCGAGAACACAGAGTTCACTGAGAAGAATTTTTTTAAAAAAATTTTAGATCAAAAAATCAATTATAATATTTAAATAACGTTTTGATTCCAATTAAAAATTTCCTCTGTGATCTCTGTGGTTAATAAAAATAAATTTGTGGTTTTTATACAGATCGTACTTGAAATTCAGCGATTTAAAAGCGTCAAAGCCTGCCGTCCGAAAGCTAGGTAGGCGAAGGTAAACGAAAACTCAAGTGCGAATAGTTTAAAAAATCTCATCTAACAATGCGTCAAATTGTTTTTCTGGTTTGTATTTTTTTCTTGATTGTTGCAATTTTTGTATTCCGGCGTATAAATCGTTTGCGTCTAATCCTAAACTTTTAATTTGATACATAACCCCGGGATGATTTGTTTTTACGGCTCTGCTGATCCATTTTAACGCCAGATCGTAATCATTTTCACATCCTATTCCTTCCAAATAACAAATTCCTAAATTACATTCTCCTTTCGGATTTCCTAACATTGCCGCTTTTTGAAACAGTCGAAATGCTTTTTTTGCGTCAGGTCTAACAACAATGCCATATTTATAAAACGATCCCAGTCTGTCAATACCGTCCGAATTTCCCGCATCTGCTGCTTTTTTAAAACATTCATACGCTTTTAATTGATTTGTCGGCGTTCCAGTTGCGTCGCGATAGAAATTGCCTAAAAAATAATTCGCATCAATATGTCCCTTGTCAACCGCTCTCTTCATTAGTTGAAACGACTTCTCTAGATTTTTCGTTACGTTAATTCCGTTCTCATACTCTAACGATAAAAATACAAGCGATTCAGGATCGTCTTGATCCGCCGCCAGACGTAAATATTTTATAAATTGCTCATAATTTTTTTCGTCATAATACCTCGCAGCCAACTTTCGTTGCGCAGCCGCTAGCCCTTTATTTGCCGCTTCTTCCAAGAATTTTCTTTGCAACTTTGGCGTCTGCTTTTGCTCGTAATAACAAGATAGCGCCAATATTGCCGCAGCGTTGCCCTCCGTCGCCAACTTATTCAACGTTGCCAACGCTTCCTCTTTTCCCGACGCCGCAACCAACGCCAAAAAATAATAACCCTCAACTTCATTTTTCGCCGTCCCCACGCCCTGCAAATAATAATTTGAAACCATACGCATTGCCGGAATAAATCCCGCTTCGGCAGATTTTTTGTACCATTTAAACGCTTCTTTTTGGTTCGGTTGTATTCCTTGTCCGTTTGAGTAAATTTCCGCTAGATAAAATTGTGCGACCGACAGATTTTGTATTGCTGCTTTGTATAAGAAATGTCTCGCTTCCTTGACGTTTTGCTTTACATTCGTCCCCGTCAACAAATAATACCCCAAAGATTCTTGCGCGAAACGATGACCTTGCTCTGCCGATCTTCGTAACCATTTTATCGCTTCTTTTATATTATATTCGGGCAACTTTTCATCTGAATAAACCAATGCAAGCATATATTGACAATGAGCGTCGCCTGGAACATGTTTATAATAACTTGAGCCGACAAAATGACGATTATATTCTTTGGCGTATTTTTTCCAGATTTTAACCGCTTCGTCTATATTTTCACTCTCGCCGATTCCGTCTAACAGACATTGCGCAAGATTTATCGCCGCGTCTTTGTTTCCTTTTTCAGCCGCCGACCGGAACAGTTTTATAGCGAGTTGCGGATTCGTTTCAATATCATAATGATTGTTTATATAAATTTTGCCTAGATACAATTCGGCTAACGGATAACCTTGACTTGCCGATTTTTTTAGCAATTTAATCGCAATTTGAATATTTTGCGGTATTAAAATACCCTCAAAATATAATACGCTTAACGCATATTGAGCGTGCAGATTGCCTTCGTTTGCGGCAAATTGATATAAGTTAAATTTATTCGGATGTCCCGCGTCCGCAGATTTGACAAAATAAGTAATAGCCAACTGCCGGTTCTGCACAACTTCCTTGCCATCCCAATAAAGCGAACCCAAAAAAGCCAAATCAGAATAACTACAATAATCTAACTCCAACTCAAACCAATAAACCGCCTCCTTTATATCCCGCTCAATACCAATGCCATTAGCATAACACCGCGCCAACATTACAAACGCCGGAAAATATGCGCCATGCGCCGACAGAAAAAAAAGATTAAACGCAAGTTTCTCATCCTTCTCTATCCCGCGAAGCCCCTCAAGATAATAATTCCCCAACGTAAACAAACTCTCGCTATCGCCGTTTATCGCGGCAGTATGACGCATTAGATGCTTGCTAAACAAGATAAATTCATCTCTCGCATCAGCGTCGTCTTTTAATTGCTCTGTTAGATCATATATCGCCGCGCCCTTCATCATCAATTGCCAACGAATAGTAGTCTTATCAATTTCAAAATCTTTATCTTTAATTTTTATTTTGTTCATAATATTTTGGTAACCGTTCATGAAAATTTGTTTATTAAATTAAGTTTTGGCAATTTTTGAGGGACAATGGGGGACATGAGGGACAAGTGAGATAATTTTTTGTAACAAAAAATCTGTTCTCTAGTTTTCTAAAAAACTACTCACTAACCTCTACTTCCTATTTCCTAAAACCTATTGTTGAAATTTCCGTGAACGGTTACATATTTTAAACTGTTCTTACTTTAATTTACGTTTACATCCGCCTGACTATTAACAGAATGTTTTTAAACTGTTGGGCATCTCTAAAAAATCATTTGTTCAGGTAGGCGGCGTTTCGCCCCGTGTTTAATTTTGTGCCGCTGTAGAGATTATGTCGCTAATAAATGTTAATATTTTACAACGCCTAAAATAAATTTATTTTGAACGTTATGAATTATTAAAATTTAATGCTTGTTTTATGCGTATTGCGAAGTTTCGGCGAAACATCGCCTACCTTTTTACAAAAATATTATTTTTTAGAGACGCCCACTTTTAAATCACTTAATGCAAGTACGAACAGTATAAATTCAATTATCATAAAATTCAAGATATTCATTTTTAGCGAGGTCATGAGGTAAGAAGGTTTATTTTATAATTTTGCTACTGAGGTTGTTTTGTTCAGAAAAATTAGGTTAAAATGAGGTTTGTTAAAGAGCGAATTAGAATTTTAGAGAAACATCAAATGATTGATCGTTTCTCCAAAAAATGAATTTTTCGAGATACCCATTTATTGTTACGAAAATTATCCCGATACAACCTACGCCCTATCCCCTAAAAATCTTTTGCTTAAGTTTACGTGAACGGTTATGTAATTTTTTGATCAAAAAAATACTCTAATGAATAGTTATGCGTATTTTTTTAAACCGCAATTTAAAGTGCAAAAAGTACACTTGTACAGTTCGATGAGTGTGATACAATTATGCGACTTTTGACAAAACATCTTGACGCTAACATGAAAATTGTAAGCGTGAACAGTTTAAAATGTTCGTACTTGACTTTGCGTTTACCTCGCCTGCCTAGATTTCAGACGACAGGCTTTTACGCTTTCAAATCGCCGCAATTCAATTACGAGCCGTATAATATTCCAATGAAAAAACGGCGCAGACGACGTAATTTTAACAGTATAATTATATTTCTAGTTCAAAATTACATATTACAAAATGCGCCGCAATTAACCCCCAACATAAAATAACAATTAAACCCCAAAATTATGAAAAACTATTTTAGAATTGATGTTACGATTCTTTCTTTTGTTTTGTTTTTACTTACAGGTTCTTTCGTATTCGGCAGCGAAGCCGATATAATGATTCCCGATTTGACAACGGGAAAATTTGATACGCTATTCGGTATCAACGGCTGGCTACTACTTTTTTGCGGTTTGTCAGTAGTAATCGCAACACTCATAATTAGCCTCTATCTTTTCGCCGAAGTTCGCAAATTGCCGGTACACGAATCGATGCGCAATATATCAGAAATAATATTCAAAACATGCGGCACATATTTATTACAACAAGGTAAATTTTTGTTTTGCTTATTTTTATGCATCGCTGCGGTGTATTTTGTGTTCGTCAAAGTACAACCGTCCGAAGTTCACTCATGGCAGTTTATGCTTGTTTCGGTATTGTTTTTTGCGATAGTTGGCATGTGCGGTTCTTATGCTGTTGCGTGGTACGGCATCCGTTTAAATACTTACGCTAACTCGCGCGCGGCATTCGCATCGCTTCGCGGCAGACCTTGGGACGTTGTCAATATACCTCTTCGCGCCGGCATGAGCGTTGGACTTTTTCTTATATCAGTCGAACTAATAATCATGGCGGCAATCCTTCTATTCGTTCCGCGTGAAATAATCGGTATCTGTTTTCTTGGTTTTGCAATCGGCGAGTCTCTTGCCGCAAGCGCATTGCGTATCGCAGGCGGCATATTTACAAAAATAGCCGATATTGGTTCCGACTTAATGAAAATAGTATTCAAGGTTGACGAAGACGATCCGCGTAATCCTGGCGTGATCGCAGATTGCACGGGCGATAACGCCGGAGATAGCGTTGGACCGACGGCAGATGGTTTTGAGACTTACGGCGTTACCGGCGTCGCATTGATAACCTTCATTGCTCTTGCCATCACAGAAAAAAATTTACAAGCGCAACTTATTGTCTGGATATTTATGATGCGTTTCCTTATGGGTTGTTTCTCCGGCGTCGCTTATTTTGTCAATCAATATATTTCCGAAAAAGCATTCGGCGATAAAAAAGAATTCGATTTTGAATTTCCGCTAACGTCGCTTATTTGGATATCGTCAATATTATGTATTGCAATTTCACTTCTGACAAGTTTCTTATTACTCAATGAACTCCCCGATATGGCTTGGCTTAAATTGGCGGGGATAATAACATGCGGCACACTCGCCGCCGTGTTTATACCTGAATTTACCAAAATTTTTACCAGTTCGAAATCAAAACACGTCCAAGAAATAGTTACGGCTTCACGCGAAGGCGGCGCTTCGCTCAATATTTTGTCCGGCATCACAGCCGGTAACTTTAGCGCATTCTGGACTGGCGGTTTAATCGCCGTCTTAATGGCAACGGCATACGGAATTTCACTGTCCGGTTTAGACGCAATACTAGGTCCACATGCGCCGATTTTTGCATTCGGTTTAGTTGCCTTCGGCTTCCTTTGCATGGGACCTGTAACTATCGCAGTCGATAGCTACGGTCCAGTTACCGATAACGCACAGTCAATATTTGAACTATCACGAATTGAACAAATCCCAGATATATCAAACGAAATCGAACGTGACTTCGGATTTAAACCCAATTTTGAAACCGGTAAACATTACCTCGAAGCAAACGATTCGGCAGGTAATACCTTCAAAGCAACCGCCAAACCCGTATTGATCGGAACCGCAGTCGCAGGCGCTACAACAATGATATTTGCAATATTCTTAATGCTCGAGAAAACGCGCGGATTGCATCTTGAGTTGACGAATGCTCCGGTGATTTTAGGTTTGATTTGCGGCGGCGCAATAATATATTGGTTTAGCGGCGCTTCAATGCAAGCGGTAACCACCGGCGCATACCGCGCTGTTGAATTTATCAAAAATAACATGGATCTAAATAAAACCGAAGCCGACATAAACGATTCCAAAAAAGTTGTAAAAATATGCACGCAATACGCACAAAAAGGAATGTGGAATATTTTTCTGGCGCTGATTTCTCTTACGCTTGCATTTGCTTTCGTTGACCCGAACTTCTTTATCGCATACCTGATTTCAATTGCAATATTCGGCTTGTTCCAAGCAATTTACATGGCGAATGCGGGCGGCGCTTGGGATAATAGTAAAAAAGTCGTCGAAGTTGACTTGAAAGAAAAAGGAACAGAATTACACGCCGCCGCAGTAATAGGCGATACCGTAGGAGACCCCTTCAAAGATACAAGCTCAGTCTCACTTAACCCAATCATAAAATTTTCAACACTGTTCGGATTACTCGCAACAGAAATAGCATTGACAATGCGCCAGTCAACCGAATACGTCGGATACACATGGTGCATTTCAGCGGTGTTTCTTGCAACAGGATTATATTTCGTCTGGCGATCCTTTTACGCAATGCGAATACCTATGAAAGGAAATAATACCCAAACAACCCCTTAACCTTATCAAACAATCGTATCTGAATTTTAACAAACAAAAACGTAAAAGTTTGCCTCCCGCCGGCTAGGTTGGCAAAAGGTAAACGCAAAATACAATTATGAGTAGAATAAAATTTTACGTTTTCAGATTGATATTATTTTAACGTGCGTTTGGATACCGGAGATAATTTATGAAACTTATATCATTGCTCAATTTGCCCTTGCTAACTAAAAAGGCGCATCCGCATGATTTACTTACGCGGTTTTACCTTTTTGATACAGAATTATTTGCAAGTTTGGTGAAAAATTACGGCAAATCGCCCCTTATCAAATCAATCAACTTCGATACGCTCAAATGCGAATCGCCGGTAATAATCGACAATAACCTAAAAGAATTAGTCGGCGACTTAATATTTACAACACAATTCATAGACGGAAGCGCTTCAAAAATATTACTGTTTTTTGAACACCAATCAACCAAAAAAGAACACTTCTGGTTGCATTGCATAAAAAAAATTATAGGATTTTACGAGCAATTCATCGCCGATCCAAAAAATATGATCGGCAACGGAGGCGAATATCCTTTTCCGCTCGTCGTAATATTATACAACGGAGAAATTCCATGGGGCGATTTTTTACAACTAAATGATTTATTATCATTGCCGCCTGAAGTAGATCGTAAATTGCTGTGGTTTCCGGTAATTTTTATCGATTTGACGCAGATTAATGTTGATGATTTTGACGGACATGCGGCGCTAAAATCAATGTTAGACTCATTACAATCCGCAAGAACCGGTACCTTGTTAAGCAGTTTTGATCGCATTTTTGACCGCTTTAACAAAATCAAATACGACCCAAGAACAGACGGTTGGATGAGAGCGTTACTAAGTTATTTTCTGACAATAACTGAACCCAGTCAAGAAATTGTAGTCAGAGCAATTTCAAAAATTATTGGTAAAATGGAGGCTAAAAATATGTTCATGTCAACATTAGAAAAAACTTACTACGAAGGCGAAAAAAAAGGTAAAGAAGAAGGTAGAGAAGAAGGTAGAGAAGAAGGTAAAATTAAAGGTAAAGTTGAAACCCAAATTGATAATATTATCAAGTTGCTTAAATTACGTTTTAGGCGCGTGCCGGAATCAATTTTACGGGCGGTACGTTTGTATAGCGATCCGATTGCTTTGGACTCTCTTTTTGAACATGCGGCAACTTG
>JAISLW010000367.1 GCA_031277105.1 Planctomycetaceae bacterium
TTGATCAAGATTTAGTTCATAAATTATCATGGTCAGGAACAATTCCATATCAAAAATGGCAAAAATTTTACACAACAGTATTAACCCGACTAAACGCCGGAAACAATAATATTGAAATAGCATTGCAATTCAAAATAACCTCAGAAAAAGGAATTACACAACAACAAATAAACGAAGTAGAATCAGCAATGCGCGAATTCGGAATCGAAGGAATAATAAAAAAAGAATAATAGAATGGCATTTAAAAATTCTGTTTAGTAAATTGGCGTATTGGAATTTTGGGGAGAATTTGCGGGATGCGTGGTTATGGGATATTTGGAATAAAAAGGATGCTTTTCTTGTAAAAAAAATACCGGATATTCACTTTGTCAGTTTTTTTTCTGTTTATATCAAATTGATTTTCTGTAACGGTTATTGTTTTTTTCTTAACAATATTTTGTATTCTAAATTATAAGTTATGGGTAAAATTTTACGGTTTTTGCGATAAATCAGGGAAACAGAATATAATATTCGCTATTTGCCGATTATTCTGATTATATGGGTCGGAAAAAAAACGAATTATTTTTATTTACCCCGAATTGATTGCTTTTTTGGGCTATAATGACGATGTGCGTTAAATCAGATTTGCGCGGAGTTACGTTTCTGTGCAAAAAAAATTCCATCAATTAACCAAAAATTAGAAGGAGAGTAATTCAAAATGAAAATTAGAATTGTTTTGTCCGCCCTCACAATCGCAGCATTATTTGCGATTTCATCAACGGCAGAAGCCGGTATGTTTGGACGGCTATCACACTTTAGGAGTTGTGCGCCTTGCGGCGAGGTTCAAGTTTGCGAACCTTGCGAAGTAGTTGCGGCGCCTTGCGAAACCGTTTGCGAACCTTGCGTTCCTTGCGGCGATTGTCATAGCGTCCGACCTTTCCGCCCAATTAGCCGGTTCGTTGCTGCAATTCGCGAAAGAATCGCATTGCACCACCACGACTGCAACCCGTGCGACGAAATCGCCTGCGAACCCTGCGGCGAAGTTGCCGTAGCCGCCCCTTGCGAAGTCGTTTGCCAACCTTGCGAACCAACCTGCGAAGACGCCTGCATAAGACCTGGCTTTTTTGCAAGACTAAAAAGCAGACTTGCGGCATTGCGTCCAATACATCACGGTTGCGAACCTTGCCAACCCGTATGCGAAATCCAACCCGCATGCGAACCCTGCCAACCGGTTACGCCATGCATCCCTTGCGTCCCAAGCAAATAACCGAATAAAAAAATATTCTGATCTCACTTGAAATTCAACGATTAAAAAACGCAAAAGTTTGTCGTCCGGCGCCGTCCAGTAATAGACAAACGGCAGTAATCGTAATTGCAAGCAAGAACAGTTTATAAATTACTCAGCCCGTAAATTACTATTTTGATAAAATACGCGCCGTTTAAATTTCATTAACCGAAATCTAAACTAAAGTTTGCCAAGATAACTCTTGCAAAGACTGAATAATTTATTTAGAGCGGATTATTATACAAATCGTATTTGAAATTCATTAACTAGGCAGGCAACGATAAACGTAAATTAAAGTACGAACAGTTTTAAATATCCCCTTGTCATGCGAAAATCCCAAACAACGTTAGAGACCAATTCAGTCTCAAAAGAACGCTAAAAGGAAAACGGGTTAAAACGGGTTAAAACTCAATTTTACAAACAAAATTAAGAAATAACCTACGCCGGTAAACTTGCTGATTATACTTGAATTATAACGAATAAAAAACGTAAAAGCCCGCCGTCCTACCAGATATGCGGGCTACAATAAACGTAAATTCAAATTCAAGCGTAAACAGTTTAATACTTATGAATCATACTTGAATTTCGACTTGAAAAGCTTGACTTCCAATTTAGGCAGTCAGGCAACTTTAACCGAAAATTCAAGCATGAACTGTTTGAAACAATCGAACCTTAAAATCGATATTAAAGTACGATTGTTAAGTTGTTTTTTTCTCCAACACGCCATGCGGCTATAACAGTAATGTTTACCGTCATGGCGCGTTTTTTTTACAATTTTTTACAAGCAAAATTAAATCCAAAATTAAATTGTAACAGTTCACGAAAATTCGTTTATACTGCTCGTACTTGAAATTCAGCGATTTAAAAGCGTCAAAGCCTGCCGTCCGAAAGCTAGGCAGGCGAAGGTAAACGCAAACTCAAGTACGAATAGTTTAATAAGCTATCATAACCAAATTTTTTAGGAACTGGAGGGACAGAAAGGACAATTTTTTTGTAACAAAAAAACTATCTTTTTAAATTCCTAACTCTTAATTAAAAACTCTACACCCTAACCCCTATCCATTCAAATCTAGCGCTGCGCTTAAAATTTCCGTGAACAGTTACATTAAATTTAATTTTCATGTTTACTTGAGCAATTCGTCGAAATTTATATCTTTCAAATCGACTACTGAAATTGTGTGCGGTTTACTGTTGTCTTCCAGATCGATATTTGCGACATAAAGTTTATCGCCTCGTAAACACACTTCGGAGCAGCGGTCAAAAGCGCCGTTTTTCTTTTCGTCCGCATTCGGATTAGTTTTATTTTTTGCAATTATTACGGTTCTTCCGTTGCGCGGATTTGAAGCCAAAACAGCGTTGCCAACATAATCGGCAAAGAAAATATAACCCTTCGGACAAACCTTCAAACCATCAACACTCTCATTCAACCCGCTCTTCGCAATACCAATATTCCGATGCGAAACAATCCTGCCGCCATTACGCAACTTGACCTCAATAATCTCCTTGTCCCCAAAATTAGCGACATAAAGCGTTCCGTCTTTCGACAGACCGATTCCGTTTGCGCCGACTTTTTGTGCGCCTTTTCGGTCTGCGTCCGTAGTTTTGAAACTAAAAATAAAATGCCTGTCTTTCCCGTAAGGTTGAACATGAATCGGCAACAATTTATCTTTTCTGAACCCGTTAAATTCAGATATATCAAACTCAAATACGCCGCTTGTCATAGGCATCTCAACTATCGCAGGATCAATTTGAGTTTCTGCAACATATATTTTATTGCCGTGAATTTCCAAACCGTTTGCCTGCGTAATTCCTGTAACAATAACTTCCGCTCTGGAAGGTTTACCGCCGCGGTGAATTACGCGTAAAATACGCGATTTATGGTTTGGATTGCCGCCAAGACACTGACTGTCCGCAACATAAAGATTACCGTCCGGACCAAATGAAATTCCAAGCGGCGTAACACGTCCCGTTTCAGGATGCGCAGGCAACTCAAAATATCGTTCTACATTATCATTAGCGTCTATTTTAAGCAACCACGCGCTGCCTTTATCGCCAATCGTAGGAACGGCGAGAATAATATCGCCGGTAACAGGATTTATAGTCATCCCGTCAGGATGCTTGCAATCATCAGGCAAAATAATCGCCTTTGATACTTTGGCAATCGGGTCTGCGGCGCTAACGACAAAAAACGGTAACGCAAAAATACAGACTAACAACGAAAAAATTTGAAAAATCTTCTCCGTTTTCATAACATTCTTCTCCTTAAAAATTTGTTTTGGAAGGTTAAAGGTTAATGGACAATCCGGTCTCAAAATTTAATTCTAAAAAAATATCTAAAATCAATTTTGATCGCCGGTACAATTTCGTTTTGTACAATTTCAAAATTAAATGGACGTCGCTAAAAATTCATTTGTTCAGGTAGGCGCGGTGTTTCGCCGAAACTCCGCAATACGCACAAAATAATTTTTAAATTTTAATAATTCATAACATACCAAATAGATATATTTTAGACGTTATGAAATAATAAAATTTATTGGCGTCATAAACCGTACTACGTCCTAAAATTAAACACTGGGCGAACCGCCGCCTACCTGAACAAATGAGTTTTTAAACTGCTCACACTTTAATTTTCATTTACCTTCGCCTGCCTAGCTTTCGGACGGCAGGCTTTGACGCTTTTAAATCGATGATTTTCAAATACGAACAGTATAGAACTTGCCATTAGCGGTTGAGTGCAACCGCAAGCAGGCGGGACGTCTGCGATCCGGCTGACGATTTTTTGTAACAAAAATTATTTCTCCAAATTCATGTTAAAAAAACTACGCCCTAATTTCCTATAATTTCTTAAAATTCTGTGAGCGGTTTTATTTCTTTTTAATTTCTCTGATTGTTAATTTTGTGAATATGATTTTATTTCCGTGATCTTGCAACATGATTAAGCCTTTTTTATTTTGGGCGAAATTTTCTGCTTTTGCGTATTTACATTTTGCGAATGCGGCTTTCCATTCGGGGGTATTTATGTTGTATTCGAGGACTTTTTCGCCGTTGAGCCAATGTTCGACGTGTTCGTTTGCGACGATAATTTTTCCTGTATTTGTTTTATTGTGCGGGTTAAGTTTTTTATTTTTGTCTGGCGCTAAAATACTGTAGAGCGCTGCGGCGGAGTTTTTGTATTTATTTTTTGTGCCTTCGGCGTGATTAGCGTCGTCGAGAATTTGATATTCGCAACCGAGCCAGCAGAATTTATCGTTATGATTTATTATGCCGCCGATTTCTCCGAAGTCTTTGAGTTTATATTTTATTCCGCTGTTTCCGCTTTTGCTATTTATCCATTCGAAGTCGAGTATGAAGTTTTCGTATTCTTTTTTTGTTACCAGATCGCCGTTGAGATGATTATTTTTTGTACCGTTGCAAGTCAGTTTTCCGTTTTCGACTGACCAATTATTTTTGTCTGGTTCTTTGCCGTTGTGCGCAGTCCAACCTTCGAGATTTTTTTGTGGAATGAGCGATATTGGATTAGATATTTCGTATTTATCTGACAGCCATTTTGGGACGTCGCTATCAGTTTCGTCGCCGAATACCGTAAATTGGACGGGCAAGAAAAAAATAATTATTGTTACAATAATTAGTATTTGTTCAAATATAATTTTCAAATTTATATTCAAATTGAGTTTTTGCGTCGAACCAATTTTATGTTGATTTTGTAGTTTATATTGGCAAGGTATCATTTATTATTTGGGGTTTAGATGTTTTTGTTAAATGTTAATTTTTAGCGGATGAAATTGAATAGTTAAGATTACTCCAAGAGAACGCCAACACGAAAGGCAAACATTCTAGCAAACTTAAAAAACTGATCAACAACCCTTTCCTTTTGTAACCGTTCACGAAAATTTGTTTATTAAATTACGTTTTGGCAATTTTTGAGAGACAAATGTGACATGAGGGACAAGTGGGACGAGTGGGACAATTTTTTTATAACAAAAAAATCGTCTGACGGATCGCAGACGTCTCGCCTGCTAGCGGTTGTACTCAACCATTAGCGATGTATTCAAAAAAGCCGATATTGACGCATTACTGATTCTGTTTATACTCTATGGATTTCAAGTGCGAGCAGTATAATTGTATTTCGCCCCGATGGGGCTAATATACTTTTCGCATTTTAAATTACGGTTTTTTTAAAATACGTATAACTATTCGTTAGAGTATTTTTTTGATCAAAAATTACGTTATATTTCGCCCTGACAAGTGCGGGCTGTTACGCGCTGCCCGCACTTGTTAGGGCGAAATATAATTACAATTATCGTTACAAAAAATCAAATTAAAAAACGTATTTTAAAGTGTGAATAGTATAAATATAACATTAACCCTCATTGCGTCCTTAACGGGACGCTAAAAAATCGTATCATTTTTTTTTACCAACATGTTGTTCCTAACTGGACAAATATTTATTGTTACGAAAATTGTCCCGATACGCCCTATCCACTATACTGCTCGTACTTGAAATTCAGCGATTTAAAAGCGTCAAAGCCTGCCGTCCGAAAGCTAGGCAGGCGAAGGTAAAC
>JAISLW010000375.1 GCA_031277105.1 Planctomycetaceae bacterium
TGGTTCTCTGCCAACCAAAGGTTGGCTTCAAGTCTCTCAAAAAACCATGATTTTTTGACAAAATCCTGGTTTTTTGTTGTTTTCAACGGTTGTTGTTCAGAAACTGAAGTTTCTGAACAACTCTATTATTGTATGCGCAATAATTTTGAAATATTTCTCAGAAAAACCTAACAAAATAAGGCAAAACCCTATGCGCTGTATCATTTTGACACACTATTTCCTATTGACACTTGAGAAGCATTTAGAATATAATTCACATAATGATTTTGATAATATTTCCTACATTTTTGTAAGGATTAAGGTTGATTTTTATGAGTGAAGAATTATTGCAACGTAATCTACTCAAAAACCCTGAAAAAATCGGAAAATGGGATTTTTATAATATAGGCAGTACTACGCTTAAATCGCTAAAAGAAAATAATATTATACGCAATGTCGATTATGGCACGGTTGAACGCAAAAAAGTTGACGCACTTATCGTGTTTCGGAAAAATGTAATAGCTGTTATTGAATATAAAAAACCGGCGGAATTTAACACAAAGGAGAAACAAGAAAAAGCAATTCAGCAAGAAATCGAAGTTGCGAAAAAACTTGGTTGCCGCCTCATTATTGCCACTGATACACAGGAGACAATCTGGGTAAATGCTTTAACCGGTAAAGAAATTAAGGGTGAAGACAACCGTGTTATAAAAATTAATTTTGATCCATTCGATGAAAAAATAGTCGATTTAATTGAAAAAATAAATTATTCTATAAGTGAATTAAACAATGCAATAAAACCGAGACAACTGGTAAATCCAACTGATTTGGCAAAACAAATTTGGCAGGATATATGGTCAGTAAGCGGTGCTACGCCCGAAAATTGTTTATATACATTTGTCGAATTGTTTATTTTTAAGTATTTAAGCGACCTTGGGGTGCTTGGAGAAGGAATTAATTTTAATCACTTATTAGACCGGTATACTTATACGATAGAAAAACCCGATGAAAAAGTTCTGGAATATTATGCCCATACAATACGCCCTGAAATCAAAGCATTATTTCCGGCAAATCCTATTGATAATACGACAATTATAAACGGTACTATTTTTGTCAGCAAAGACCAAAGGGCAGTAACAGGCTATAGCACGGTCTTTAAAAAAATACTGTTAAAATTCCGCGATTATGGTAAACTAGAAAACATTGATTATGATTTTAAAAGCCGTCTTTTTGAAAGTTTTCTGAAAGAAAGTATTAGCAAGAAAAATTGGGGGCAATTTTTTACGCCGCTAAAGGTTGTCCGTGCCATTGTTGAAATGGCAAAAGATGACATAAAAGATGGGATCAATATTTGTGATCCTGCTTGTGGTGTCGGTAAATTTCTTTTAGAGCCGCTTATTACGCAGCTGTCTTATATTTACGACATAAACCCCAAAGCAAAAAAGGAAGAAGATAAAATAAAACCAAAAATTGTCATTCACGGCTTTGACAAAGGATTTGATAAAGATGAGCAAAAGACAATCATATTGGCGAAAGCTAATATGCTCATCTATTTCTCTGATTTAATCAAGGATAATGCTGGATTAACAAAGGAGTTCGCCAAACTTTTTAATGACAGTTTTACTCTAAAAACAAATTCTATTTTAGGGACGCTCTCTGACCCCGTTACAGAACAATACGATTTGATTTTGACCAATCCCCCATATGTAACAAGCGGCAGCAGTAATTTGAAAGAAGAAATCAAAAAGGACGGGGAGCTGGTTAAGTACTACAAAGTGAATGCCTTGGGTGTTGAAGGTTTGTTTATGGAATGGATTATTAAGGCGTTAAAACCTGGAGGCAAGGCGTTTGTCGTTATTCCCGATGGTATGTTGAACAGGCAAAATGACAAGAACTTGCGAAAATACATACTTGACGAATGTTTTATAGATGGACTCATTTCTTTGCCGCTTAATACTTTTTTTACCACAAATAAAAAGACATATATCCTCTGTATGACAAAAAAACAGAATAGGTCTGAAAAACAAAATACGCCAGTATTTACCTATTTGGTGGGTGAAATCGGCGAAAGCCGCGATGTGTATCGTTTTGACATTGACCAAAATGATTTGCAGGAAGCGGTAACATTATTTTCATTTTTCAAAGGCAACAAACAGGCGTTTTCAAAAATTAACGCGGATAAACGTTGCAAAATTATCCACATCAATTATTTCAAAGACAATATTGAGAATAATTGGCTTGTTGATAAACTATGGACAAATGAAGAAAAAGTAGAATTAGGCATTATTGAAGAAAATAAGCCTCTAAAATTTGAAGAATTACCAGATTTGTTTGATGGTATCGCCAGCAATATACTAAGTCTGAAAGAGGAAGTATTAGCTCTTTCTGAAAAAAAAAACTCTGATGCGAGACTGACGAGCTGTAAACTAAAAGAGCTTTTTGATATACAAAGAGGCTTGTCAAAATATACAAGGAAATATGGTAATAAGAATAAAGGCTGTTATCCAGTTTATTCCGCTTCAAACAATGAACCGCTTACCTTTATAAACACTTTTGATTATGCGGGTGTTTTTTTAAGTTGGGCAACAAATGGATTTGCCGGTTATGTAAAATTGATCTCGGGGAAATTTTCAATTAATGCCGACCGTGGATTGTTAAAACCAAAAAATGAAAATATCAATATTTCCTACATAAAATATAAAATTGAGCCAATTCTTAGGAAACTTGCCAAAGGAAGAAAGGGTGAAATGGGAGAAGATGAATTTACAAAAGTATATCCATCAATGATTGAAAATATCGAAGTTCTAATACCGGTAGATGAAAACGGTAATTTTAATATATCTGTACAAAAAGAGTTTGCGGAAAAATATAAATTTATTGATGATGCAAAAATAAAAATCTTTGAATACAAAAAACAAATTGAAAAACTAAATATTGAAATTAATGAAAACGATGGCAGTGTAGAGTATAAGCAGTTTAGTATGGTTGATATTTTTGATTTTCAAGATGGGTTTGCATTTCCCTCTGATATTTATACTTTGAGTCCGTCTGATATAAAATTAATAAGAATACAAGATATTACCAACAAGAAAACACCTAAAAATATAAGAATACCTAAAACGTTTAGCTTCAAAAATAGCGACAAATATAAGGTAAAAAAGGGGGATTTTCTTATGTCATTATCTGGCATATTTATGATAAAAAAATGGGACGGTGAAGATGGTTATTTGAATCAACGCGTGACAAAAATAAGTTTAAAAGAAGAACACAGGAATAAATTTATTAAGGATTATGAATTAATTTTGTTTGCTACAATTTATAACGAACTTAATACAAAAGGTTTTAGTGCAAATAATAATTTGCGAAGAAATAGTATTGCGGAAATAACAATAAAAATACCCGTTGATCAGAACGGTGATTTTGACCTATCTGCTCAAAAAGAAATTGCGGAAAAATATAAAAAAACAGAGCAACTAAAAAGAAATATATCCAAAGAATTAGATAAAATCGCAAACATTGCCGTTGAAGTTGAATAAA
Organism: Planctomycetaceae bacterium; assembly: GCA_031277105.1. GTDB lineage: Bacteria > Planctomycetota > Planctomycetia > Pirellulales > Thermoguttaceae > WRKP01. Next base: position 3,517 of record JAISLW010000375.1, read on the forward strand.
ACAAAATTACTGCGCATAACTCGGCAGCGAAGCTGCCGCGGACTATTTACGCTTGGTCGCTGCTTACGCAGCAATTTTAAAAGCCGGTAGGCGACTCGGCCTCCACCACGGCGTAGGTCATTGCGCTGCGCGCCCCAGCGTAGCTGGGGACCATTCCCAGTTTGATATTGCTGCGCAGCAGCTTCCCTGCTCCGTCACAGTTTGGCGGGGCGGGCGCGAGGTGGCGGGTGCGAGGGGCCCGCACCAGCCG
>JAISLW010000385.1 GCA_031277105.1 Planctomycetaceae bacterium
TATTTGTCCCGATAGGGACAAATGAATTTTTAGAGACGCCCATAAGTTTGAAACTAAAATCTTTAATTCCAAATTCCGAATTTAAAAAAACTACCCATGTGAAATATTAACATTTATTAGCGACATAAACTCTAATGCGGCGTTTCGGCGAAACGCCGCCTACCTGAACAAATGAATTTTTAGAGATGCTATTGTGTTTTTTAGAATGTCCCTTTAATTTGCGTTTGGCGCCGTTTGCCTTGTTTTCGGACGGCAGGTTTTGACGCTTTAAAATCGCCAAATTGCAAGTACGAACAATATAATTTAATAAAATAAAAATGAGACGAGTATTATTTTTTGTAACGATAATTATTCTAATTTTGGCGGCGTTATTTTCGTCTGCTACGGATAATTTTGCACAATCGCGCGATCCGAAAATAGCCTACGTATATCCCGCAGGCGGACAACGCGGGACAAAAGTTGAAGTATTGATTTGCGGAAGGCTGATCGTCAAACCTGTTGAAGCGTATATTTCCGGCAAAGGCGTTAAAGCAAAAATTATAAAAAGCGTCGGAGGCATAATTATTAACGACCAAGCCGCAAATAAAGTCGCAAGAGACATCTACGACGACGCAAAAAAACAATTTGAAATAGACGCTTCTGAATTTAAACAAAAAAAAGAGAATGAAATTGAAAATAAAGAAAAAGAAAAAAAAGAATTGCACAACGAAAATTCAAATTCAACTGATAAAAAAATAGACGACAAAAAAATTGACAGCAAAAAAACTGACGACAAAAAAACTGACAGCAAAAAAATTGACGACAAAAAAACTGGCAATAAAAAAATTGACGACAAAAAAACTGACGATAAAAAAGGCGGCGTTAAAAATGTAGGCGAAAATAAATTGGCGGAGGTGTTTCCTTCGCGGGAGGAGGTGATGCGTAAGTATTTGTATTTTGATCGTTTATTGGAGCCTTCGGCGGACGATTTGCAATTTATTTTTTACGAGTATTTTTCTCCGCGTCCGAACAAGCGACCTATTGATGGAATGAGTCAGGGTGTTTTGATTGAGGTAACGATAGATGCGGATGCGGAGGTTGGCGAGCGGGAGTTGCGTTTATTTACGTCTTCTGGCATGACGAAGCCGGTTCGTTTTATTGTTAGCGATGTACGCGAGGTTTGCGAGTTTGAGCCGAATGATTTTGACGGCGCTCCGCGAGAGCAATTTGCGGCGATGGGTCGCGTGCGTCCTGAAATATTGCCGCGTCAGATGCGTAATCTTGAGGTGCAGGAATTGCCCGTGATTTTTAATGGTCGGATACGCAATGGCGATGTTGATCGTTTTTCTTTTCGTGTTGAGTCTGGTAGCAAGTTAGTTATTGGGGTTTGTGCTCGTGAATTGAATCCTTATCTTGCGGATGCGGTTCCGGGTTGGTTTCAGGCGGCGGTAACGCTTTTTGATCCTTCTGGTAAAAAGGTTGCTTCGGCGTCTTCTTATCGTTTTAATCCTGATCCTGCGATAATTTTTGAGTCGTCTGAAAGCGGCGTTTATAGCGTTGAGATTCAGGATTCACTTTTTCGCGGTCGTGATGATTTTGTGTATCGTTTATCGGCGGGCGATTCGGCGGTGGTAACGTCGATTTTTCCACTGGGCGGCAAGTCTGGAACTGCGACGACGGCTAAAATTGACGGCTTGAATTTGCCCGCTAAAACGATGCGACTTGATACGGATAAGAAAAAATTAGGCGTGCAAACTGTAAAAAGTTTGCACAAAAAACAGTTATTATTTCCGGTAAATTATGTTGTCGACGACTTGCCGGAGGTGTTGGAAGCGGAGTCAAATAACAATATTAAAACCGCTCAAAAAATACAGACGCCGGTTGCTATCAATGGTCGAATTGATTTGCGGGACGACGTTGATTATTTTTCGTTTGACGGTGTTGCGGGGGAATTGGTCGCGTTGGATGTGATGGCGTTATCGTTAGGGTCGCCGTTGGATTTATGTTTGGAAATTTATAATTCGGCGGGCAAGTTACTGGCGTCAAACGATGATCGGGCAGGAAACGACGGTTTAAATATTGGATTGGCAACGCATCATGCGGATCCATATTTGGAGTTTAGCGTTCCTGATTCGGGCGTTTATTTTGTTAAGTTATTTAATATTCGGCAAGAGGGCGGCAAGGAGTTTGCGTATCGATTTAATGTAACAAATAAACGAAGTCGGGTTATTGTTTATACGGATTCGTCGGCGTTGAATTTTCAAGGCGTTACGCAACCGGTTAAGTTTCATCTTGAACGTCGCGGAGGTTTCAAGGGCGAGGTTGAGGTTAAAATTGCGGACGGGCAAAATAAAGATTATATTTTGGACGGCGCAATTTTCAAAAGCGATACGAAAGAGGCGACGGGTACGTTATCGGTTATAAATCCTGCTGGAGCGGGCAAGTATTTTCCGTTAAATTTTAATGCCGAATTTGTAAACGACGACGGTATTATTGAAATCGCGCCGGTTATTGCTGCGGATGATTATGAGCAAGCATTTATTTATCATCATCTAGTTCCGGCGAAAGGAACGTTTATTGTAAAACCGCGAAATTGGCAGATTCAGGCAAGTTTAGCATTTGCGATCAAAGATATTATTGGCGAGGAACGGGAAAATTTATTTTGCGTTACGATAAATCAAGGCAAGCGTAAAGAAATTTACTTGCCGTTTGACAAAAATAATAAAAATAATTCAGACAAAAAAAATACAACAGAAAAAACTGAAAAAAAAGAACAAAAAAAACAACAGAAACAAAAACCAATAACGCCGCAAATCGATCTCAACAAATTATCTTTTACGTTAGCAAATGCGCCTGAAGGAATAAGTTTAGAGAAATATATTTTGGACAAAAACGGATTAAAACTAATCTTCGCCGCAACAGAATCCGCCAAAATCTGCCAACTTGAAAATATCATAATAAACATCAACCTACAACAAGATAAAAACAAAAAAACAACACAACCATTAGGAACATTGCCAATAATAAAATGCAACGTCAAAAATAAAAATTAAAAATTTATAACTATTCACGGAAATCCGTTTAGCAAAATACGTATTGGCAATTTTTTTTGATGCACAATTTTTTGTAACAAAAGATTGAGAAGGAACGCGAGCGTCTCGCCTGCGATCCTTCAATCCGTCCCTAAAAAATCTTTCTAATCTGCGTAATCTGCGGATCGCTTTTAAAAAGATCCACAGATTACACAGATTAAAAAGATTATTTTAAATTTGAAATCAAAATC
>JAISLW010000403.1 GCA_031277105.1 Planctomycetaceae bacterium
TTTTGTTGTTTGCAATAAGAAAATTAAAATTGAGAAGAATAAAATATATTTAGAAATTCACTTGAATTTATAGTCTCTTTTGATTATTTGCCAAAAATAAAAAACGAAATTTTTTTAATCGAAAAAATTTTGAAAATTAATTTTTGACAATTTTATAATTTCTAATTTAACCTTTAAATATGATAGTCAGCATATACGGTCGTCAAATATCACGGCTTCTTGGCGCTAACAAATAATTAAACGCAGCAAAACAGATTTAAAAAAAGATACCGCCTAAAAAACTGTTTTTTATTTTTTATTAACCACCGAGAAAATATATAACAATCTTTAAACTATTCACACTTGAATTTGAGTTTACCTTCACCTGCCTATCTATCGGGCGGCAGGCTTTTACGCTTTAAAATCGCTGACTTGCAAGCACAATACGTATATTAGTTCCATTTTGCGGTTGCGAGTTTTTCGTTGTAGGCTTTGATTATTTCGCCGTGTCTTAACATGCAAATTAACGTTCCATTTTTTTTCTTATCAACAACAGGGATTTCTGAAATTGAAAGCAATGTACAAATTCGCAAGGCTAGATAAAGATTGTCTTCCGGCGTAACAGAATTTATTTCAGAGTGCATTAAAGTTCCTGCTCTTATTGAGTCCCATTTTTGCCTGTTGCGAAATTCTGACCAGACGTCGCTCGAATACAATATTCCCACAAAACAACCTTCCCAATCAATAACCGGAAAAGTAGAATCCGGCAACGGCGCAATTAACTTTACTATATCCGGTATAGTTGCATTTATAGGTATCTTGACGTCGCCGTCCGATAATTTATCCCGCGACAGAACCGCATCACGAACAGTAATTACTTGCAACAGATCAATTGAATAATTTCCAAAATGCGTTTCACTGTCAATTGTTGTCAAGACTTGCTCTTCATATAATGAAACTCCCGATGATAAAATTGCCATCGCCGCAAGATTAAGCGCAATCAAAACCGCTAATATCGCATAATTCAATTCGGCGCCGCCAATAATTTCACACGCTATCACCGCCGCCGCAAACGGAACTTTACTCACACCCGTACAAAATACAGACATTCCAACCAAAATACATAGCCGTTTGTCCGGCGCTAAAAAAGACGCCCCCAACTCCGCAAACAAAACTTCCGAACAACTCCCCAAAACAAAACCAATCATACCGCCAATAAAAATTGACGGCACAAATAAACCGCCGCTACCGCCCGACGAAACCGTAAACGCCGTCGCTATCATTTTAGGCGCTATCAAAAGTATCGCCAAATAAAAAGGCAACCGTAAATCAAGAAGTTGATAAAGCCACGCATAACCGCCGCCATGAACTTGCGGATAAATCAAAACAACACAACCAAGCAATAAACCGCCTATCGCAGGCTTGATAAATTCCGGCAACGCCAACCTGCGAAAAATACGATTACGCATCTCCAAAACAAGACGGACAAAAATAAAACACGCTAAAACAATCAACGGAACAAAAATTAAAAGAACAAAAAAATTACTCCAATGCTCCATACAAATCGAAGACGCTACCTCAAATTGACGAAGATCGCCATGTATCAAATAAAATATAGAATACCCCGCAATCGACGAAATTAAACACGGTATCACCGCGCCAAACTCTATCGCCGTACTCGCATACAATACCTCCGTAACATAAAGAGCGGCGCCTATCGGAATTTGAAATATTGCGCCAAGCCCGCCCGCAGCGCCCGCTAAAAGTAATACCCTCCGCTCACTCGCATTCAAATGTAACTTTTGCCCGACCGAGCTTGCAATGCCTCCGCCAAGCAATATCATAAGACCTTCCCACCCCGCAGAACCGCCGGAACTAAGCGTAAATAAACCCGATAAAGATTTCACAACCGGCAAACGATTACGAAGCCTGCCGCCGCGAAAATGAAAAGAACGTATCACACTATCCGTGCCTTCGCCACTCGCCTCCGGCGCAAAAGTCCAAACCACAAAACCACAAATAAGACCGCCAAACATCGGTATCAATAACATCAATACCCAATATCGCGGCAACACAAATCCCCAAAATATATCTTGACGCAAAGCATTCTCAAAAACGCTGCCAGGCGCCGGTCCCGACGTCGCAGTATAATCAGACGGTCGAGGAAGTATTATGCCCGTCGCTACATAAAGACCTGAAATCGTATCGCTAAAAAATTGAAAAACGCTATAAAATAACGCCGCAATAAGACCTGACAAAAAACCAACTATCACCGAATATACCAAAATACGACCAGAACAACGCCAGTCAAACCTAAACCGTAAACAATTCAATATCCCGCTCTTTTGATTATCGTAATAATATCGACGTTCCATTTTTTTCCGCTCAAGATTTAATTTTTAAACTGCTCGTACTTTAATTTGCATTTAACCCGCCCGCATAACTATCGGACAACAAACGACGATAAACGCAAATTAAAGTAAAAACAGTTTAGAAGGTCGCGAATTTTATTTTACCTGCAAAATCAATATTCTCTTGTTAGCAATTTTCTGTTTACTTCAAACTGCTTTTGCAATTCGAATGACCATGAATTAAATGATCTACCTGAATTTTTGTAAAGATAGTTATAAACTATTTTCAGATTTTGCTGCACGGTTTTTAAGCGAAAATCCCATGCATGGGATGGAGTCGTATAAATTTTATACGCTTGGGTTAGGCTTTCTAGCGCTTCAATATGTTTTTTTTGTTTGTAATAAAGTACGCCGATATTGTTACATATATCTGCGAATGCCGGAGTTTGATAATATGGTAATTCTGTATAAATATTCAACGCATCCGTATAAAATTTTTCGGCTTTATCGTAGTCGCCTTGTCTGCTGTAAATTATTCCGATGTTGTTATATGAATTTGCGGTATCTGGATGATTTTTGCCTAGTTCTTTTTCGCGGATAGCAAGCGCTTTTTGATGCCATTCGAAAGCCTTTGCCAAATTATTTAATTGCATTGTTGCGAGTCCGATGTTGCTATACAATGTTGCATTGATGAGAGGTTTTTTATTTTCGTCTGTTGCTAATAGGTCAATTGCCTTTTGATAATTTTCGATTGCTTTGTCAAATTCTTTTTTAGCGTAATGTTCATTACCATAATAATTATGCTCGGCAGCTGTCAAAAAATTCTTACTCGCAACTGCGGTATTAGAATCATCGACAATCTCATCAATTCCAGTAAGCCCAGAAACTCCATTAAATATAACGCCTTTAGGAACGGCAATATTATCCTTATCATCCGCAATAACCCAAAAACCGTTCCCTTGCCATAACGTTACGGCAAGTAAAAAAAATAAAACGGAAAAAATCTTGTCAAATTTTTTGTAACAAATAATGTTAGCCATTTTTCATTATCCTTTCATTTGGATGGGTAAATTGTTCAAAGTTGACGACAACGCACCGTCAACATAACTGTCAATTCATAATAACACAAAATAAATACAAAACAATTACAACACAATCTTTTCAAATGCTCACACTCGAATTTGCGTTTACTGCCGCATGAATTTTTTTGTGTTGATGATTTTGTAACCGTTCACGAGATTTTAAACTGTTCGCACTTGAGTTTGCGTTTACCTTCGCCTGCCTAGCTTTCGGACGGCAGGCTTTTACGCTTTTAAATCACTGAATTTCAAGTACGATCTGTATAGAAGCGTAGAGTTTTAGGGGTTAGGGTATAGATTTATTGTAACAATAGGGCATCTCTAAAAATTCATTTTTTTGTAAAAAGGTAGGCGATGTTTCGCCGAAACATCGCAATATGCACAAAATAATTATTAAATTTTTATAATTCATAACATGTAAAACAGGATGTATTTTAGGCATTGTGAAGTAATAAAATTTATCGATGTCGTAAACTCTACTGCGGCGTTTCGGCGAAACGCCGCCTACCTGAACAAATGAATTTTTAGAGATACCCAATAAATATTTATCCTATCTGTCTCGCTAGGGACAAATATTTATTGTTACGAAAATTGTTCCGCTACAACCTACACGTTATCCACTAAAATCTTTTGCTTAAATTTACGAGAACGGTTACATTTATTTTTACGGCGCCGGCGGTATTTGAGATTGAGGCGGCGGCAATGGCAATGTTATTTCACCTCTGCGCCCTCTTTCTCTAGGTTGTCCTATCCAATCTTCAAACGATATACGGTTTGAATTTTTATAAAGATCGTTATAAATTATTTTCAGATTTTGGCGTATAATTTTTATAGTAATATTATCATCATCATTGTTGCCAGAATAAAAATAATTTTCATAAGCTGACTTGACGCTATCTATTGCTTCTTTATATCTTTTTTGTTTGTATTGAAGTATGCCGATATTGTTTAAGATATCCACTTCTGCGGAAGATGGAAAACCGAACAGTTGTCTACGAAGCGTTAATGCGTCGTGATAAAATTGTCCGGCTTTATCGTAGTCGCCTTGTCTGCTGTAAATTATTCCGATGTTGTTATATGAATTTGCGATATCTGGATGATTTTTGCCTAGTTCTTTTTCGCGGATAGCGAGCGCTTTTTGATGCCATTCTAGAGCCTTTGCCAAATTTTTTAATTGCGTTGTTGCGAGTCCGGTGTTGTTATACAACGTTGCGGCGATACGTGAATTTTTATTTTCGTCTGTTGTCAATAGGTCAATTGCTTTTTGATAATTTTCGATTGCTTTGTCAAATTCTTTTTTAGCGTAATATTCATTGCCCAAATTATTATATTCGGCAATTTTCGCAATATCCGCTTCCGGATTACTCTCGACTATCTCATCAATACCCGAAAGATCGAAAATCACAACATCGCCCGCAATAACCAAAAAACCGTTCCCTTGCCATAACATTACGACAAGTAAAAAAAATAAAACGGAAAAAATCTTGTCAAATTTTTTGTAACAAATAATGTTAGCCATCTTTCATTATCCTTTCATTAGGAGGTGGAGAAATTGTTAAAAAGTTGACGGTAACGCACCGGCAACATAAACCTCATTAAACGCAAAATAAATAAACGGGTATCTCTTAAATCCAAATAATTTTTTGTAACGAAAAATAATTTTGTTTGCCACCGTCGTTCTTGATTGGAAGTTAGAGAATAAACCTTAGGGTATCTTTAAAAATTCATTTGTAAGGTAGGCGGTCGTTTCGCCGCTGTGTTTATTTTTTGGGCCGCAATAGAGATTAAGACGCTAATAAATGTTGATATTTTACAATGCCTAAAATGTATTTATTTTAGATGTTACGAATTATTAAAGTTTAATAATTATTTCATATCTAATGCGGCGTTTCGGCGAAACGCCGCCTACCTTTTTGACAAAAAATTGAATTTTTAGAGATGCC
>JAISLW010000435.1 GCA_031277105.1 Planctomycetaceae bacterium
CATTTGTCCTACTTGTCGTTAAAAATTTCGTTATGATAATTTATTAAACGAATTTCCGTGAACGATTACAAAATATTTATTTTATAACCTAACCTAATTTTAACCTAATTGTTCTTAACAAAACAACCTCAGTAGTAACAAAGCCCCCACAAACCAAACCTCATTACCTAATTTTTTAATGAGGTAATGATGTTGTGGTTTATTTTATAATTTTGCTACTGAGGTTGTTTTGTAAAGAAAAATTAGGTAAAAATAAGGTTGTATAAAATAAATTTGTAACCGTCCACGAAATTTTAGAAAATAAAGTTTCAGTGGATAGGGATTGGAGATAGGCGCTAGATTTATTGTAACAATAAATATTTGTCCTACCTGTCCCGCTGGGATAATATTTATTGTAACGAAAATTGCCCCCCTACAACCTACACACTATCCACTAAAATCTTTTGCTTAAATTTGCGTGAACTGTTACAAATTTTTAAACTATTCGCATTTGAATTTGCGTTTACCGTTGCCTGTTTAGTTATTGGGCGGCAGGTTTTGGCGCTTTTAGATCGCTGAATTTCAATTACACGATTAGTATATTTAATAATTAACTAAAATGAGTCTTTTTGGTTTTTTGAATCAAGGTTCGGGTCATATTCCACTTTTTAATGATCTTTGTTTGTATCACAAAATAGATCGCAAAAATAGGACTTTGTTGAATAACATAGTTCAAAAATTTAGCCCCGATAATCCGGTGATGATTTTTCTTAACCGCGATTGTTTGCAAAAAGCAATGACGGATCCGGAGTTTGCAAGTTCGGTTAGCGTGATAGACGAATATTTAACAAAATGGTTTGACTAAATACAACGTTAAAATTCATTTGTTCAAATATGCAAACGTCCATATTATCCGAATTATCCGAACAGATGAATTGTTAGTAACGTCTCAATAAAATATGTCAAAAGATATTGCCAAAGACAAAAACAATATTAACGCTTACATATCCGAGCTTGACGGCTTATTCAAAGGCGGCAACGTTACCGAACATTCGTATCGTCCGGCATTGCAGCGTTTGATGGAAAAAATTACTGTCGGGCTGTCTATTACCAATGAGCCGAAACGCATCGCTTGCGGCGCGCCGGACTATATTGTTACGCGCAAAGAAATTCCCGTCGGTTATATTGAGGCGAAAGATATTGGAATTGATCTCGACGGCAAAAATCATAAAGAACAATTTGACCGCTATAAAATATCACTCAATAATTTAATCATAACAGATTATCTCAATTTCAGATTATTTCAAAACGGCGAACAAACATGCTCGGCGACTATCGGTTTCATCGACAATAACAATAAAAACAACAAAAATATCAAATCCGATCCATCGCAATTTATCGCATTTCTTGATCTCATCCGTCATTTTGTAAATTTTCATTATGCCGGAATCGTTACCGCCGAACAACTCTCAAAAATGATGGCAGTTAAAGCAAAATTCATTGCCAAAATAATCGAACAAACATTAAAAGACGATTCAGAAATAACAAATTCACTAACGTTACAATTAGAAAGTTTTCGCAACGTATTGATCCACGATATGCCGGAAACTACATTCGCAGATATTTATTCTCAAACAGTCGCTTACGGAATGTTTGCCGCACGAATAAACGACGTGACAAAAAAAACTTTCACTCGCGTCAAAGCCGCCGAACTTGTCCCGCAATCGAACCCGTTTTTGCAAAAACTATTTCAATATATCGCCTACAATCTTGACGAGCGTATTAGTTGGGCGGTCGATGCTCTCGCCGACTTATTCAATTATATCGACGTCGATGAATTGCTCAAAGAATTTAACCAGACCAATCAAGATTACGACCCGATGCTTCATTTTTATGAAACGTTTCTTGCCGAATATGATCCGGCGTTACGCAAGAGTCGCGGCGTCTGGTACACGCCGCAACCGATTGTGCAATTTATTGTTAAAGCGGTAGATGATATTCTCAAACAAGAATTTAAAATGCCGCTAGGTTTAGCTGATCGCTCAAAAATAAAAACGCAACAAAAAACGCAACAAGAAAATAATATTGAAACAAAAAATAAAACAATAACCAAATTACACAAAGTCCAAATTCTCGATCCCGCAACCGGCACGGGAACTTTTCTTGCCGAAATCATAAAAAATATTCATCAGAATTTTGAACATCAACAAGGAACATGGAACAATTACGTCGTCGAACATCTTATTCCGCGTCTTAACGGTTTTGAAATTTTGATGGCGCCTTATGTGATGGCTCATTTGAAATTGGACATGCAATTACGTAAAACAGGTTATACAACGACAGATAATAAACGTTTACACGTCTATCTCACAAACAGCTTAGAAGAAACTTCGCAAACACAACCGCTGCCTTTCGCAGAATGGTTAAGCGACGAATGTAACGCCGCAAGTCATATTAAAACTGACGTTCCCGTTATGATTGTATTGGGCAATCCGCCTTACAACATTAGCAGTCAAAATAAAAACGAATGGATACAAAATCTTATCGGCAATTACAAAATAGGTCTAAAAGAAAAAAATATACAACCTTTATCAGACGACTACATTAAATTTATCCGCTACGGACAATATTGTATAGAAAAAAGCAGTCAAGGAATAATGGCATATATTTCAAATAATAGTTTTATCGACGGACTAATTTATAGACAAATGCGAAAAAGTTTATTGGAATCTTTTGATAAAATTTACATTTTCGATCTACACGGCAACACAAGAAAAAAAGAAACAACGCCAAATAATAAAAATGATAAAAATGTATTCGATATTCAACAAGGCGTTTCTATTAACATTTTTATCAAAAACAACAAAAAGAAAAATAATAAATTAGCAGACGTTTTTCATGCCGAATTATACGGAACACGAGAAGAAAAATATAAATTCCTGTCTCAAAAAAATATAAAAAATATAAAATGGCGGCAACTTAAAATTAACGATGATAATTATTTTTTTGTGCCAAAAAATTTCGCATTGCGGCAAAGTTATGAAAAGGGATTTAAAATAGACGAGTTATTTTGTAAATATACGAGCGGTATTAAAACGCATAACGATAAAGAACTTGTTAGTTTTGACGCTTTTAAAAATAACAATCAACTTTATAATTATAGACCTTTTGACGTAAGATATATTGAATATGATTTGCAAAAAATAGTAAGGCATCGATACGATGTAATGAAACATGTTATGCATCCGAATAACATTTCTTTATGCACGTGCCGTCAGCAAAGTACGTTTAATTTTCAACACATTTTCGTTACAAAATATCTTGCAGATATATGTTCGGTTTCGCTTCAAACGAAGGAAACGACGTTTATTTTTCCTCTTTATATTTATGCCGACGATGATATGTTGAAGGACGACGGCGTGAGTTATCAGGCTAATTTTAGCAAGGTTATAGTTGATAAAATTTCCGACGGGCTTGGTTTATCTTTTGTTGATGAGAGGATTGGGGCTAAAACTAAAAGGTTATTTTCGGCGATGGATTTATTGGATTATATTTATGCTGTATTATATAGTCGAATTTATCGCGGGCGTTACAAGGAATTTTTGAAGATAGATTTCCCGCGTATTCCTTATCCTTGCGACGTAACTATATTTTGGCAAATGGTTGAGTTGGGTTCGCGATTGCGGAGGTATCATTTGTTTGAAGATATTGAGCCGTCTAAAAATGTTGCGACGTTTCCAATTGGCGGAGCGAATAAAATTGAAAAACAGGCTTATATTGACGGTAATATTTGGATCAATTCAAAACAATATTTTGGCAAAGTTCCGCTTGAAGCGTATGAGTTTTATGTTGGCGGTTATCAGCCGGCTCAAAAATGGTTAAAAGACCGCCGCAATCGTTCATTGAGTTACGACGACATCCAGCATTATCAAAAAATAATAACAACGCTAATTAAAACCATTGAAATACAAAAAAAATTAGATGAAATAAATTTCCTAAATATAAAATAAACCACTACTAAATCACAACAAATTAAAATTAATAACCGCTCACAAAAATTTTAGACGTGATCTTTAATTGTTAAAATTATACGAATCGTATTTGAAATTCAGCGATTGAAGCGTAAAAAACTGCCGCCCAATAACTAGGCAGACAACGGTAAACGCAAATTAAAGTACGAACAGTTTAAAAAATGAAAAATTTTTAATTATGAGTCCAAATCAGTCATTAACAGATCAGATAGTTTCGTTAATTACGTCCCAAATATTGCCGGAGCAAATAATATTATTTGGCTCTTATGCAAGAGGAGAAAATAGAGACAATAGCGATATGGATATTTTAATCGTAATTAAAAATTTAACAAACGAAAGAAAAATAACC
>JAISLW010000044.1 GCA_031277105.1 Planctomycetaceae bacterium
TCTACCAACATGTTGTCCCTAGCGGGACAGAAATGAATTTTTAGAGACGACCAGATATTAAACCTCGCTCATTAGCGGTTGAGTACAACCGCTTGCAGGCGAGACGCCTGCGATCCTGAAAAGCAGACGAGACCAACGGATCGCGGGCGTCCCGCCTGCACTTTGCCGATAGGCAAACAAAAAGGCTGTTTTGATCTAAACCTCTCTCATTAGCGGTTGAGTACAACCGCATGCAGGCGAGACGCCCGCGATCCTGGGATGCAGGCGTCTCGCCTGCGAATCTGAAGAAACACAGGCGAGATGCCTGCGATCTGGTATTTTTTGTAACAATAAATATTTGTCCGATCTGTCCCGCTAGGGACAACATGTTGGTAGAAAAAAATGATACGTATATTTTAGCGTCCCGTTAAGGACGCAATGAGGGTTAAGGTTGTATTGACATGTTGTCCCTAGCGGGACAAATATATTTTTGACCTTGCTTTTCTACCAACATGTTGTCCCTAACGGGACAGAAATGAATTTTTAGAGACGCCCAGATATAAACCTCGCTCATTAGCGGTTGAGTACAACCGCTTGCAGGCGAGACGCCCGCGATCCTGGGATGCAGGCGATCCTAAAATGTAGGCGTTCCGTCTGCGATCCTTTGGAAATCTTTATTTTCGTATTCCGAACTGCTATTGTTTTATTTGAGGAATTTAATTATACTGCTCAAGTTGTTGCAAAAAATTTAATATTGAATTTTTGTAACGAAAAATCGGAAACGACAAATTTTAATTTTTTGCAAAAACGTTTTTTGCAAATTAGATTTGTTTGCGTTTTAAACTGTTCTTACTTTAGGTAACTTCTGAAAACAGTTTTTTATTTAACCACCGAGAACACAGAGTTCACAGAGACGAATATTTTTTAAAATATATTAAATCAAAATGTCAATATATATTATTAAATGACATTTTGACGTAAATTAAAAATTTCCTCTGTGTTCTCTGTGTCCTCTGTGGTTAATAAAAATAAATTTGTGTTTTTTAGAAATTCCCCATTAACACTAAAAAAATTTTTTAGGAGCAAAAAAATGATTAGAAATATTGGATCGCTTTTATTGTTCGTAACGTCAATTTTCGTTACGTCAATTTTTGTTTTCGCATCCGACGACGGATTAGTTGGTCATTGGACTTTCGACGACGAGCAACTCAACGTCGTCGCTAACAAGATCGACGCTCGCTTCAACGCCAGAGCGTCCGAAGAGATTAAACGCATCGAGGGCGTATTCGGCAAAGCGGCTTACCTTACCGGAAAACCATTGATAGAAATTCCTCGCGATTTTGTTCCTGCCGATATTAAACAATTGACGTTTTCCGCTTGGGTTTCGCCTTCGGGACAGTTAAATAAGATATTTCCGATATTGCGTAAAGAAGACTCCGGCGCTACCGGCGAATACCGTCTTTTGTTCGCAATCCAAAGCCATCCGCGTAACAACGGCGGCTTTACGCGATTTTTGACGCTTGGCTTAAACGCAGGCGAAAATTACGCCGAACTCGACGCGCCAGTCGCCGAAGTTGAATTGACTGATGGAAATTGGCATTTTGTCGCCGGAACATTCGACGGTCAAAATATGAGAGTTTACCTCGACGGCAACGAAATCGGCTCCTTTAAACGACAATCAAACCGCCTCCAAACCGGCGCAAATTATCGCGGCTTGGCAAGAGACAGAGACCGCATCGCCAGAGGAGAATTAGTTGAAAATGTTACCGTTTATACGCCTGGTTACATCGGCTCATATATTTCAGATTTGACAAACCGAGTCCATACCGAAAACTTCGACGGCAAAATCGACGACGTCCGATTCTATTCCAGAGCGCTCGCACAAAATGAAATAAAAGAAATGTTCGCTTTGGGAAAAGGACAAATAACGCCCGAAATCAATTCGGCAAAACTTAACGCAAAAAATTTCTACGCCAAAAATGATACATTTGAAAAAACGCTAAAAACAATTTTCGCAAACCGAAATAAACTTAATTACGCAAATACCAAAAAAGAACTAACCGAACTCGACGACGTAATGTTGTCAAGACTACTCCAAAAAGATTTCCCCGATGAATTTAACGCCTATATTATGAAATGGCAAAAAAATCCAGTCGAAATGACAAACTGGTCAACAGATAAATTAGTCGAGCGAATTAACTCAATGTCAGAAGATTATTTTGAATATTTGCCGTTGACCGATTTGCAATGGGCGGCGTTGTCCGAACCAAACCGCAAGATTTGGGAAACAGTTAAAAGCAATAAAGAAATATTCGACAAATTATCCGCCGATAAAAATTCATTCGACAAAACCGTAATTTATAATCTAGCCGTTGACATGGAAAGTTTGATCGAATACCGCCCGCGTACTTCGGAACGAGTTGCCGGACGCTCAAAAAATACAACGCCGCCGGTACGAAATTACACAACAGACGAAGCCAAAAATTTAAGCGAAAAAGAATGGCTGTTCCAAGTTCAAGATAAACCTACGCCCGAAATCATAACCAAAGAAATCGGCTACACGCGATTTTTAGCAGAACGCATCAAAAAACAATACCCCAATAAAGTCAACTTCGATCCCGAATTAAAACAACTCGACAAACTAGAATTACAATCAAAAAATATAAAAGACGACGATAAAGATTTATATTTTGCAATCAGACGGTTGAAGCGGGAAATAATGTTGAAAAATCCGGCGGTGGATTTTGATTCGTTGTTGTTAGTCGACGGACCGACTCCGCAAGGCAGCGAATGGGCGCATGAAACGCGACATCGTTTAGGTTACATGGCGGCGGCAGGCGGTCGATTGATGACGCTTAAAGGTTTGAAACTTGACGGTACTCAAGAGCAGACGAAATTAGCGCCGCAAGAACCGCTTAACGGCGCTTTTTGGCGACCCGATCTTTCTTACGACGCCAAAAAAATTATATTCAGTTTTAAACCGCATAACGAAAAAACATTTCATATTTACGAAATCAACGTCGACGGTTCCGGTTTGCGGCAATTGACGGGCGGCATGTTCGACGATCTCGATCCGATATATCTGCCGGACGGAAAAAATATAATGTTCATCACAAGTCGAGGTCATATTTACGTGCGTTGTATGCCGCCGACGAATGCTTATGTTACGGCAAAAATGGGACTAGATAGCAAAGAGTTGTATATTATTTCACGCAACGGCGAACCGGAATACCTGCCATCGGTAATGAACGACGGCAAAATAATTTTTACAAGATGGGAATACACCGATAAACCGCTCTGGAGATGCCAAAGCCTTTGGACTATGAATACAGACGGCACGCAAGTTCAAACGTTTTGGGGAAATCAATCCGTTTGGCCAGATTTGCTCAAAGACGCAAGACAGATTCCAAATAGTGAAAAAGTTATGTTCATCGGCAGCGCCCATCACAATTGGTACAGCGGATGCGTAGGAATTATTGATCCGGATAAAGGATTCAATTTCCCCGACGGATTAACAAAAGTTACGCAAGAATTGAAATGGCCCGAATGCGGAAACGGACCAACCGATCCGGTTGAAGTCCCAAATAATCTTTATCATACGGCTGGAAATTACGGCGCTTATATTTCCGCTTATCCGTTAAGCGAAACGGATTTTCTTGTTTCGGCGCAACGTTATCGCGGCAAGTGGGTACTTTTGCTAATGGATATTTACGGTAATCGTGAATTGATACACGAAGGCGTTTATCATATTTTCGACGCTCAACCGTTGCGGGCGCGTCCAATTCCGGCAGTACGAGCCGATACGGTAAATTTCCCAACAATGGAAACGCGAAACAAACCCGCAACCGGCATAATTTATAGCAACAACATCTACGACGACGCGCCGCCGGAATTAAAAGGTAAAGCGAAATTTTTACGTATCTGGTCAATTGATCACAAAACTTACACGTATTGGACGAAACGAAATTACGTGTCGTCGGGACCAGAGATTTCAATTAACCAATCAGAAGGTATAAAGAAAATAATCGGAACAGTACCAATAGAAGAAGACGGCAGCGTACAATTTAATGCGCCTTCTGGAATAGCGTTGCATTTCCAAATTTTAGACGAAAATCATCGGGCGTTACAAACGATGCGAAGTTTTACCGGAGTTCAACCTGGCGAGCAGCGTGGTTGTCTTGGTTGTCATGAATCTCATGCGCGGACGCCGGTTGTTAGTAGGACGGGCAAAGCGTTGAAGCGGCTGGCGTCGAATATTACGCCTGTTTCGTGGAATGATATAACGGTGAGTTTTCCGCGTTATGTTCAACCTGTTTTGAATAAACATTGTGGAAAGTGTCATGCTGATGAAAACAATCCTGCGCATGAAAAATTTAATTCAGTTTCGCGACCGGGTTTTTTAGGTTTTCGCGAGCCGTATGTTACGTTGATGGGCAATCCGACGTGGGGAAAGGATTATAAGAATTACAAGGGTGCGAAGGCGGCGCCGTTTGGGTGGGCTGATACGATTTTGGTTGAAGCGTTTGATACGTGTGATCCGGTTGCGTATAGTACGTTTCCGCCGATGACAAAATTATCGTATAAGAGCAGGCTTGTAGAAAGGATGTCAAGTGGAAAACATCATGGCGTAAAGGTTACGGGGGACGATTTATTGCGTGTAATTTTGTGGGTTGACGCAATGGGACCGTATTATGGTGCAGAAGAGTTAAGACAATTTGAAGACCCAATTTTTCAAGGTAAAAATTGGCTATCGCAAAAACCGCGAGTCGCAACAGCGCCAATTGTGCCGAGACCTGGTCCTTTTAACGCAATGCATCCAGAATTAGATCCGGCATACGATACGCCAGCCCCGTCCCAATACAACGAATTACCAGCCGGAGTTTATCGCGAATAATTTTCGTAACCGTTCACGAAAATTTAAACGATAAGTTTTAGAGATTAGGACGTAGATGATAGAGTGTAAGGGTGTAAGGGGACGATTTTCGTAACGATAAATATTTGTCCCGTTAAGGACAACATGTTGGTAGAAAAACATGATACATATTTTTAGCATCCCGTTAAGGACGTAATAAAGGTTAAGGTTGGATTGACTTGTTGTCCCTAGCGGGATAAATGGGAAATATATTTATTGTTACAATAGGGTGTTTCTAAAAATTCATTTGTTCAGGTAGGCGGCGTTTTGCCCAGTGTTTAATTTTTGACCGTATTACGGTTTACGACATCAATAAATTTTAATATTTCGCACGTCTAAAATAAACATATTTTAGGCTTTATGAATTATTAAAATTTATTGGTATCATAAACTCCATTGCGGCACAAAAAATAAACGCAGCGACGAAACACCGCCTACCTTTTTGCAAAAAAATGAATTTTTAGAGATGCCCATTTATAATGAAAAAATAACGTAACCATTCACGGACATTTTTTTAGCAATTACATATTGGCGATTTTAACTATTCAGTACGCATTTATTTTTTTGATTGAAATTTGTTTATATTAGCCCCATCGGGGCGACAAGCATTAGCGTAGGGCAGCGCCCTATGGAATGATTGTCAATTCACGCAAGCCCTGTAAGGGCGCAAGCACGATCACGTTTGATGGAACGTCTGACGGCTATCGCCCTTACAGGGCTAATGTTTCACGCATTATGTTTCATAGGGCGCTGCCCTACGCTAATGCTATTGCCCCGATGGGGCGAAATACAATTAAAATTATCGTTACAAAAAATAATTATGACCGCTGAATACTTACAAAAAAAACTACATCCTAAAACCTAGCGATTAAATTTTCGTGAACTATTACAAAGTAACTTTGTTTTCCATTGCTCTTTCAGAGTGTGTTATTGATGAGCAATTGTAACCCGCCGTGTTGCGGCGGGCTGTTACGCATTGCCCATAAATGGGCGAAAAAATTTATGGACAATTATCGTTACAAAAAATCAAATTAAAAAACGCATTTTAAAGTGTGAATAGTATATTTGTCCCGTTAGGGATAACATGTTGGTAGAAAAAAATGATACAAATTTTTAGCGTCCCGTTAAGGACGCAATAAAGATTAAGGTTGTATTGACATGTTGTCCCTAGCGGGACAAATATATTTTTGACATTGCTTTTCTACCAACATGTTGTCCCTAACGGGACAGAAATGAGTTTTTAGAGACGCCCAGATGTTAAACCTCGCTCATTAGCGGTTGAGTACAACCGCTTGCAGGCGAGACGCCCGCGATCCTGCGGTACAGGCGTTCCGCCTGCGAACCTGAAGGAACACAGACGAAATGCCTGCGATCCGGTATTTTTTGTAACAATAAATATTTGTTCGATTTGTCCCGCTAGGGACAACATGTTGGTAGAAAAAAATGATACAAATTTTTAGCGTCCAGTTAAGGACGCAATAAAGGTTAAGGTTGTTTTGTTCAGAAAAATTAGGTTAAAATGAAGTTTGTTAAAGAACGTATTAGAATTTTAGAGAGACATCGAATGATGGATCGGTTCTCCAAAAAATAAATTTTTAGAGATACCAAATTGTTATTAGAAATTGTTTGAATAGTTAGCCTTTTTTTTAATATTTAAGGAGTTTAATGAATGCGGATTTTAATTAGAAATTTTATTTTTTTAATTTTTTTATTGTTATTTGACAAGATTGTATTTGCTGTTAATATTGCGCCGTTGGCTTCTGTTTCAGCCAATTCGGAATATAGTTTGGACTATGCGGCTAAATTTGCGGTTGACGGAATTATTCCCGAAATTGACAGCGGCATTGCGGATATGAAGCATTGCTGGTGCGTTAAAAATGAAGTTGCCAAAAATTACGGCGAATTTATTTTACAATGGGATCAACCGGTAAACGTCGCTGAAATTATTTATTGGGGCAGAACGTCTTTTTCTGTTTCCGAATGCTGGAAAGATTATCAAGTTTTTCTTGACGATCAAACAATTCCAGTTGCCAAAGGAACATTTAAGATGAAACACGGCGCACAACAGATTTCTATCCCAAAACAAAAAACTCAAAAAATAAAACTCGTCTTCAACAATTCCTACGGCGGCGCTAATCCTGGCGCCGCCGAAATAATGGCGTTTCCCGAACCGCTAACTTCCGACGAGTTACGAAAATTAAACGGTCTAACATCAGTTAATTTTCTTGCCGATCACGATACGACAACGCAAGAATATTTGACGGCTAATTTGAAAAAATTTCTTGTTATTAAACGTTTTGAAATTAAATCATCTCATGTTTACACGTATCATTATGAAGGCTTTCAAGCGGGCGGCGGTTTATACGTTTTTGATTGCGACGAGTTGAAAACAAACCCGAATGCGGAAGGAAAATTGCTAGTCGATGCGGGCAAAGGACAAATACTCGACGCCGATCTTTCGTATGACGGCAAAACAATTCTTTTTAGCTGGCGGCGTAAACAATCCGAGCCGTATCATATTTGGACAATAAAAATTGACGGTACAAATTTGAAACAACTAACAGACGGCGCATGGCATGATTACAATGCGTGTTGGTTGCCGGACGGCGATATTGCTTTTTTAACTTCGCGAAGTCCGCAATTTGCGTATTGCTGGAATGCGCCTGTTGGAATTTTACATCGTATGAAACCCGACGGCTCGCAATTGATACAACTTTCGGGTAATTATTTGAACGATTTTACTCCGGCAGTTCTTGACGACGGCAGGATTATTTATAGCCGCTGGGAATATGTTGACAAACCGGCTATTCCAATTCAATCGCTTTGGACAATTCATCCCGACGGCTCGCACCTACAAGTC
Organism: Planctomycetaceae bacterium; assembly: GCA_031277105.1. Lineage (GTDB taxonomy): Bacteria > Planctomycetota > Planctomycetia > Pirellulales > Thermoguttaceae > WRKP01. The sequence continues at coordinate 7,752 of JAISLW010000044.1, forward strand.
TTTTACGGCAATCGCGTCCTTTCGCCCGCAACATTCATGGAAGCAAAACAAATTCCCGAAACGACAAAAATCATCTGCACAATGACCGGTCATAACGGCGTCGCTTACGGCGCTATCGGAATTATTGACCGTCAATTCGGCATAAACGAACAAAAAGCAATTCGTAATATTACGCCGGAAATTCCTATCGGACAAGTTGACAAAGGCGACGGCAATATCTGGAAAGTTCAAAAATATTGCACGCCGTACCCAATTGATAACGAACTATTTTTAGTATCCGCAAGAGGCCCGCTTCTAATACGAACATACGAACTTGACCCGAAAACAAATCGCCCCTTAACCGCCGCAATTTTACTGCCCAAACCCGACGACGGAACACAATACGTCAACGCAATACCAATCCGAAATCGAAAAATACCGCCAATTTTAACCAGACAAAATCCAGACGAAACTAATCCGAATTATGCGACAATTACTATTCAAAATATTTACAACGGACTAGGTGAAAACGTTCAACACGGCGAAGTTGCGGCAGTCAGAATTGTAAGAGAAATGCAAAAAACAGTACGCATCGAACCGCATTTACGCTCATTCGGATTTCAATTTCCAACAATTTCATGCGGCGCTACTTATGCGGGAAAAATGATATTAGGAGACGTGCCAATCTCGCCGGACGGCTCGGCAACTTTTCTAATCGGAAACGATATAACAAAAATTTCGACAATTTATGACAACGCAATAAACGACAAAAAACCGACTGATTTGCCTAAAATTGCGCCGGTATCAGGACCGGTTTATTTTATCGCATTGGACAAAGAAGGGCGGGCGATTCAGCGAATGCGGTCTTTTACGCATTTTATGCCTGGCGAAAAACAGACTTGTGCGGGTTGTCATGATTCGCGGTTATCGGCGCCGGTTGTTACGTTGCGGTTTCCGAACAGTTTGACAAAAGACCCTGTAATGCCAAAGACGCCGGAATGGGCAAAAGCCCCAAAAGAACGAGCGGATTTCTCGCAAGGATTTGATTATGTTCGCATCGTGCAGCCGGTTTGGAATCAGTATTGTGCGGAGTGTCATAATCCGGCAAATGCGCCAAAAGGAATTGATTTAAGCGGCGGCTTCACTGATTATTTCAACGTCTCATACGACGTGCTAGCATCGGAAAAACAAGGAAAAAACGGGAGTCCTTATATCAATTGGATTCCGACTTACAACGGCGACGAGCAAAATATTTTGCGGATAGAGCCGAAGAAGTGGGGATCGTATCAAAGTCCGCTTGTGGAGTTGATACGAAGCGGGCATCCGGATGCGAATGGTAAAAAACGTTTTGAGATGGACGATGAAAGCCGTCGAAAAATTTATGCGTGGATAGATTTGAATGTTCCGTATTATGGTTCGAGTGAAACGTCGCATCCTGATTTATTGGGTTGTCGTCGAATTTATCCGTCTGATCTTGACGTAGTTTTGAATGAGGTTGCGGCAAGACGTTGTGCAAGTTGTCATGCGGACGGAAATCTTGAACGAAAAAAATGGATGAATAGAACTCAAAATCAATATAATTTTCGCGAAGAAAATTCGAATGGAATTGTCCCGCGAAAAACATGGGTCAGAATAACGGAACCGGAATTGAATCCGTTTCTAATGGCGCCGCTTGCAAAGTCTGCGGGAGGAACAGAAAAATGCGGAATAATTTTCGCCGATAAAAACGATCCCGATTATAAAAAAATACTAGCAACCTTCTTACCCATAAAAAATACAATAAAAAAACAACCAAGAATAGATATGCCAAACGGAAAACCCACAAAAAACGTATGCCGACTAACTGATTAAAAAACAACATATCCGGCAAATTATACGTACCATACTTGAAATGCATCAAAACATAATCAAATAAAAATCGTAAAAGCGCTCCGCCCGAAAACTAGACAAACGGCGGTAAACGCAAATTAACCGTGCGAACAGTTTAAATATACCAAAACAAATGCCACAAAAACTCATCTGTTGACCACTAACATTTATACCTAATTTACATAAATAGATACATTTGATTGAATATTAGTAAGAAATTGATACCTATTAGGTACGTTCTGTTGAATCGCCGCTTCATAAATATCTATATTGGGATTTTCTGACGTAGTTTCAATAGTAATCGCCAATACATAAGGAATATAATCAGTTCTATCAGTCTCCCATCTCGTAAAAAGTTCTAACCACACTTCCCAATCGCCAGAACCAAAGTTACAAAAAGACTTCTTAAAATGAAAAATTGATTGCCATTTTTTTCTACCAGTTTGAGTTTTTTCAGGATTAGATACCTGCAACTTACCCTTGCCATCTATTTTATGCAAAGACGCCGAAACATAGGCTCCTAAATATTCAATTCCCTTTGTTTGATCAAGCGGCGGAAATATCATCGATGTAACCGTTACAATTGCAGGCGACATTCTTCCCGATTCTTTAGCGAGTATTTCCGGCATACAAAACACAACGCGTTGTTTCGTCAACCGGTTCAATTGACCAGTTGCAACAAATGTTACACGTTGTCGCGTTGAATTAAGAGCACGCTCAATACTAGATAAACCATTACCATACAATTTTTTTCGCGATACTATCTCATCTTCTTGTAATTGCTCATAATCATACATCGATTCCGCTAAATGTATCAATAAAGTTTTTGCAATCTTTACATTATTTTCTAACGGTAAAACAGACAGTAAAACAGCTATACTGCTCGTACTTGAAATTCAGCGATTTAAAAGCGTCAAAGCCTGCCGTCCGAAAGCTAGGCAGGCGAAGGTAAACGCAAACTCAAGTACGAATAGTTTAAATGACCCGAAACAACCGGCGCTGAAAAATTCGTGCCAGACACACTCTCACAATTTCCATTGGTAGAAATAACTTTTGTACCAAATATTGAACTATTGCGATTGGAAATATTACCGCCGAATGAAACCAAATCAGGTTTTTCACATCCGGCAAATCCTAATCCAATACGTGAATATGGCGACAACTCTCGCAAGTGCGTTATACTGTCAGGATCGTCTTTGTCATTAATTGCTCCAACAGTTAAAGCAAGATACGATTCCGCCGGCGACGCTATTTGTATATCATCGTCGTCAATAATACCTTCAATAGAATTAGAATTTTTCCATAAACTATGATTACCCGCTGAAACAACAAAAATAACGTCGTATTTATGTATTAGATTATCAAGCTTGAATAGTATTCGGAATATTTTTAATATCCGATTCTGTGATAATAAGATGTGGGCGTGAAATTTTATTTTTCATTTTTTACCTTTTTTTTGTTGCGGCTGGTATGGTCGCCTATGGTTGATTTTGGGATACCGGTGATATGAGCAATGTTGTCAATTGTTATTCCAGAATTACGTAATTTTGTAGCAAATTTAAGTAAAGACTCTTTAGATAAGTTATAACCTTCTAAAAATATTATTTGTTTAAGGAAATCATTTGTTGTTATTGCGTTTGCCTCATTTAGGATAAGATTTTTTTTAATTGTCTGTAAAACAATATTCTTAATTTGAGCAATATTAAAACGATCTGTAATTTTAGCAAGCGTGTCAATATTTACATTTTTTGTTTTTGTTTTGTATGGATTTAACCATGTTTCGATCATACGTTTTCTTGTTTCGTATTCTGGCAGACCTATACCGATACTAATATCAAAGCGCCGCCATATAGCGGGATCAAGTAGATGTTCGTGATTTGTTGCGGCAATTACTAAAACTTCTGGCGGCAGAAAATCCAAGTTTTGTAGAAGACTGATTACGATTCGTTTTATTTCGCCGATTTCTTGATTATCGTCGCGTTTTTTGGCAACCGCGTCAAATTCGTCTAAAAATAAAATTTGAGGCGGTTTTACTACCGATTCAAATATGCGGCGAAGGTTGGAACTAGTTTGACCTAAAAAGGAAGAAAAAAGACCGTCAAGTCTAACATAAGCAACGGGCATCTTGATAGATTTTGCCAATGCCATTCCTGCCATTGTTTTGCCGCATCCAGACGGTCCATATAATAGAATGCGGCGGCTCGGCAATATGCCTGCTTTTAATAATTCTTGAGATTTATTCCATTCTAATATAATCTGGTCAAAAATATTAGATACCGTAGGCGAATAAAACAATTCGTCAAAACCAACTGACGGCGTTATCGTGTCAAATAATGAAAGAGATGAATTTTTATCTTTTAAATTCGCCGTTATTATTGGCGATGACGCTCGACTAATAATGAATGAATTATTAACGGCAGTATTATTAACGCATCCTTTTTTGTGGGATATTGCCAATCGCAATTTTTCGGCAATATCATTATTACCTTTTTTCGCCTCGTCGTCAGCCAATATCTCAACCGCATCACGAAATGTATTAGCGTCTTGATTGTAAGCCTCGACTAATTTAATTACAAAATTTGATCGCATCACATTCTAATAATGGTAATAAATTCAAATAAAAAAACAAAATAAAAAATAATATCGCCGGAATAAACCGGAATTGAAAGATAATATTGTATTATAATATCGGAAAAATTCAATATAACAACAAATAGTAAATCGGAAAGAACCGGAAAAAATATAAAGATTTTGTAAGCGTTCATGAAATTTTATATGACATGTTTTAGAGGATAGTTTTTTAAAATTAGAATTTGTGATTTAGAGAAAAAATTACAAAAGTTTTTTGTTATAAAAAAATTGTCTCACTTGTACCTCAAAAATTGTCAAAACGTAATTTAATAAACAAATTTCAGTGAAAGGTTACAAAAAAACATTATCCGCCAAATTAAAATCAGACAAAGAAATTAGATTAACGCCCAAAAATTTATTTTTTGAAAAAACGATCAATCAAACGACGCTTCCCAAAAATAAACAATTAAATCAAAATAAAACGAATTTTCAGAAATGCCCAAAATCAGAATACGTAACTTATTCGCAAACTAAGAAAATTTGGGGCAGGTAGGACTTGTTAAAATTCAGTATAATCTATTATCTTTTATAGGTTTATTGTTTAACGATTTTCTTAATTCCACAATATTTTACGCTAAAGCGATTAAACGTTTTCGCTAATTCCTCTAGTTTAACAAAAGAAGTTCCGGCGGTTCCTTCCAAAGACACCGCCGAAACTCAACCAACAGGGAGCGTAATTTTAACATGACAGGAAACAATGTCAATAATAATATCGAACAGATTGATAAAGCAGTTGAATCTGAAAACAAAGATATTGATTCTATACTTAAATCAAAAGCAAGTTATAAATTGGATAATTTTAGAAATATTTCAATCAATGACTTCCTTTTTGAATACATAACCGAAAGCGAACAAATAGCAAGCGTTTTTAATAATGCCGGCGACGTTGTTTCTTTGGTTGGGAAAAAATCATGCAATAAAGCGGAAACAGATTTGAACTTTGGCGTGGGGGGTGTCCTTTTAGGGGGGCCCCCACGCCAAAGTTCAAATTTACCCCCGATAACTAACAGGGGGGCATCCAAGTACCAAAACACAATCCCCCCAAACGATGTAAAAAGTAGTAATAAATCTGAAGTAAATGATGATATTGAAGTTAAGCAATTACAAAGAGGCGGTTATGATGGCGGCGTTGAAATTGGATTTGAGGGTCGGTACTTGGATGGTATCGCTTTTTTACTTGAACGTTTGGAAAATGCCAAACAAAAAGCCGCCGAAAATTCATGTAGTTATCCGCTTGAAATCTGCGGTCGTGATGTGTTGGTTGAATGTTCGGGTGCGAATGCTGGTTTACATTATAAATATGTTTTCACACTTGACGGCATTAAATTTTTACTTCATCACAATCCCCCAAAAGACCGTCAAGCAATTCGTGTTCGCTACGGCGCTACTTCACTAATAGGGCGTAATCTTTTTACTGTTCATCAAGAGATATTGAAATTTTTACAAGAGATCGGTTTTGTTGTTTCCCGTGAATGTTTATCACGAGTTGATTTGCAAGTATTAATTGAAGCGCCTATTGACTCTTTTATTGGTTTGATATTTTCGGGACATGCGATTTCAAAGTCTCGCAAAGATGTTTTTCATCGTGATTGTGGTCAAGTTGAAACTTATACTTTAGGTAATGCCGGTAGAATTCAACTTTGTATTTATGATAAACGCAAAGAGATTTCTCATGCGCTTTGTAGCGATCCTGTTAAATTTGAATTATTTTTGCGTTATTGTTTTGGTTTTGATTTATACTCTTCGCAAAATCCTATTACTCGTGTTGAATTTCGTTTGTGGCGTGATGTTTTGCGTGAGATTGGTATTGATACGGTTTCTGATTTATACCTTCGTGAAAATGATCTTGTGAAGTGGCTAACACATGATTGGTTTCGTATTTTGTCCAGTCCGAAAATTCGGGGTCATGAAAATACAGCGTCTGTTCATCCATTGTGGTTGCGTGTGAGAGATTTGTTTGATTTTTGGTTTAGTAATGCAAAAAGAGAAAGCGGGGAGTTATATGAATCGCAAGCAATTGATTTTAACCGTAGCGAACGTATTTCATGTAATCCTGATATGTTGGAAAGACAAGGATTTGGTTGTTTGTCGAAGGCGTTAGCTTTCCGCTATGGTATTCAAGGGAAAATTGATTTGTTTAAGTCGATGTTGTCGTCGTATCTACAGGATCGTGTTGGTTTGTTATTTCATCGCGTTAATGACAATGCAAAACGTATTGAGATTATGAAAGGCGTTGTATTGGGTGAAAATGATCAACAAGAATCAACATGTAAAAACTACGGCGTTACATATAACGAATATGATTGTTTTGTTCGTCCAGATCGTAAAGTTTGGGTATAGATTTTATTGTGCGTTTGTTAAGTTAGTATTGATTTAATTTTCGTAACGATAAATCATAGACTATAAAATAGACAATGCGATAATTTTCGTAACGATAAATATGAACGCTTGCGATTGGGTTAGATTTGATTTCATGTTTCCCCCTACTTCGCCCATCGCACTTTGTCATATTCGTTGCGAAGTGTGATGGGAGAAGTAGGAGGGAAACACCCCCCTATTTTGTTCGGAGTATTTTAGACCAAAACAAACACGACAACAGATTTGAAATAACAGCAACACGAACAGAAAAAATCATGACAAAAATTTGAGATATTATAAATTTATGAATGCGTGTATTTTTGGCGTGATTTTTTCCGTGTTGCGGTTTTATCATTGAAAGCAGAATAAAGACAAGCGTATTCAAAATTCCTTTGTACTTTCGATTGAAAAGAACAACAGGATTTTAAGGCGTTTTGTATTCGACAAAATTATTTATTTGTATGAGTTCAATTCGGAAAAAAAGTTAGAATTTTTTGAGAACATTTACATCATCAAGAGTTTGCAGAGCGCTAGAAACAACAGGGGGCGGGGGCGTTTTGTATTCGACAAAACAATTTTAGTACATAAATTGATTTCTTAAAAAAATCCAAAAGACTAAAAAAAATTATGAACAATAAAAATTGTTTATATTTTTTTCAAAAATTTTGTATTAGCGTTGTGTTGCTACTATCGATTTTGTCGATAATGGCATTAGAAAAATTTGATAATATTTACATTTTTCAAAAAGGGTTTAATATATGAGAAAAGTATTAAAGAAAATTGACAAGTCCGGTAAGAAGGTTCGGACGTCGTTGATTGTCAATGCTGACGTTCACCGTCGGATTCGTGAATTGACAGGTTTTGACTATGGCGGTTTTTCGCATTTCCTTGATATTAGTTTAAGGGTTATGTTGCCGTTTGTTGAATTGTATCATGCACAACACAAGCGGGAATTTAGAGATTTCGATAAAAATATATTGCTTTCGATTGCCGACGATAATAAAACTAAATTTGACTATGAGGCGATTGGTCAACAAGTAGTTTCGGCAATTCGTACAAAAACAAAGGAGGTTTTTGATGGCGGGCAAAACTAAAAAAGGTTATTGGCGTTTATCGATTTCATACGGATTAAAAAAACGTTGTGAGATTTCGCTAAGTAGTAAATTCACAAAAAATCAAGTTTCGGAATTTGAACGATTGGTTAAACTTCTTAATGAATCAAAACAAATCGGCGCGTGTATTTCGCCAGGCGATATGAAAAAAATTGATTCATTACCTACGGTGTTGCGTAAAAAATTAGCGTCGGTTAATTTGTTAGAATTAGCCCCAGATGAAAAAATTCCTACAATTAGCGGGCTTATTGAACATTATAAAATTTCACGCGTCGGATTGAATAAGGCAACGCAACAACGCGATCAACGTTTTTTTAATTACTTGATTGAATATTTTGGCAAAAGTAAACGTATTGATCAAATTACTCCAATTGATGCGTTGGGTATTCGCGACTATTTGATCAACAAACGGACGGCTGGTCATGGTAAACTTGCTGTTTCGTCAACCAATAAATCAATAGGCGAGATTAAACATATTTTTAATTTTGCTGTGGATTGTGGTTTTTTGCAAGTGTCGCCGTTTGGCAAAGTCAAAGGCGGCCCGACAAACAACACGGATCGACAATATTATATTAGTCATGATGAAATTCAAAAAGTGATAGAGGCATGTAGTGATAATATTGAGCTTGCCGGTATATTGGCGTTTGCTCGTTATGCCGGTTTGCGTATTCCTTCAGAGATTTGTGATTTGAAGTTTTCGCATTTTGAGGCTGTTGGAATTTTCAATGTTCCTGTATCGGGTAAAACGGGACATCGCCGTGTTCCTTTTTTTGACGAATTAAAACCTCATCTTGAGGCGATTAAGGCGGCAAGTAAACCTGGACAAGAGTATGTATTTGCAAAATATCGCAATTGTAAAAATGTCAGTACATTGATAAAAAAGCGTATGATTAAACATAAGTTGAATATTTGGGAAAAGTTTTTTGTTAATTTGCGGTCGAGTTGTATTACTGACAAAGAACGTTTGGGGTGGTCTCGTTCTGTGATGGATGCGGTGTTTGGCAATTCGGATGCTATTCGTAGGGGGCATTATATTCAACCGATGCCGGATGATGAATATTCAATATTTGGTCGATGTTCCGGCGGTAAATCGGAATCGGATAAAGTTGACTTTATGGAATTATTGCGGATGTTTAGCGGTAATGGTGAAAAAATTCCCGCAGAAATTTACGCAAATGATATGAAAATTGATACTGATTTTAACTTGACGGACATTTATAAGATGATCGGTTTTGATAGTAAAAAACGCGACGAAATAATGGACTTATTACTTAGCGACAAAGATCTGGCTTTTATGTATGCTTCGTTAAATGCTTTATTAGAAAACAGTAATGGCAAAACAATTTTAGAGTTGTCTGAAATGGAACAGTTAGAACGCAGTATAAAATTTGTTCAAAATATTGCGGAACATTTTGAAACAGGAATGCGTAACTTATTAGTAGATAAGGAAAATTTGGGGCAGGTAGGAATCGAACCCACGACCCGGGGATTATGAGTCCCCTGCTCTAACCAACTGAGCTACTGCCCCAAAATTTATTTTTTAATAATTTATCGATACTAGAATTATTTTCGTTTCATCATTGAAAGTCTTATTGTTTTTGCGACTTCTGCTTTTTTCTTTTCGGCTCTTTTGTCAAATTCCTGCTTTCCCTTGCATAATCCCATTAACACTTTTGCCTTGCCGTTTTTGAAATATAATTTAAGCGGTATAAGCGTTAAACCTTTCTCATAAGCCCGCATTGCAAACTTCGCAATTTCGCGGTTATGCAACAATAACTTTCGGTCACGTTTTGGCTTGTGATTAAATCTATTCGCCTCAATATACTCTGGAATATCACACCCGACAAGCCAAACCTCGCCTTGCTTGACCTTGCCGTAAGAGTCCGATAAACTCGCCGTGCCATTACGCAAACTCTTAACCTCGCTGCCAACCAAAACTACGCCACACTCCAACGAGTCCAAAACTATATAATCATGCCGCGCCCGACGATTCTCCGATACTACGCGTTCATTGGACGATTTCGATTCCGCCTTTTTCTTCTTTGAACTACCCATAAGGGCGAATATGTTACCCAACTTTCTCATTAACACAAGCCCCCCCGCAAAATCAAAATTTAAATCTATACGCATCAAAAACTCATTTTTTTAAATTAAAATTTTTCTGCAAATTTTTACAGACTGGTATTGTGTTATTTGACAAATTGATTTATACTACCGCCCTCGTGTTGCAAAAATTGAGATCAAATTTTTTTGCTCTTGAATTTTTGTAACGAAAAATATGTTTGGTTTAATTGCGGCGAATTTAATTTTTTAACTTACGCAAAAAAGTTTTTTGCGGATTAGATTTTGTTGCAATTAAAAATTTTTACAATCTGTTTAACCCTTTACAGTAAAGGAACATAATATGAAAACGACAAATTGCTTGTCAGAGATCAACGCCGAAGTCAATATGAATATTGACATTACAGCCAATGTTAATTTGGGTGTTAATTTAGGCAAGGGGGGGGGGGGGGGGGGGTTTCTGGCTACAGGTATTTACCACAATTACACTTACGATAAAGATTACAATTATCATAATAATTGTAATAACAATTATCGTTACAAAAATTCTCTTGGGACTTCTTCCAAACCTAATTCTGTTAGTTTATTTTTTGGTTTTACGCTTGTTGAACTTCTGGTAGTGATAGCGATTATTGGTTTATTGATTGCGTTGCTTTTGCCTGCGATTCAAGCGGCACGTGAAGCGGCGCGACGATCCGAATGTTCCAATAAACTTCGTCAACTCGGTATCGCTTTACACAATTTTCACGACGTAAATAATTCATTGCCCGAAGGTTGTCCCGCAACTCCGGGCGGCGTTAGCGCCCAATTCAAATTGTTTCCTTATTTAGAAAAACAAGGAAACGCCGATAAACTTCTGGCAAGCGGCGGTTGGGAAGGTATGACGATTGCCGATTTTCTTTGTCCTTCCGAAGCCGCTAAACCGGATCGTGTTGATGTGATCAACTATGTTGTTTGTTATGCTGATTGGCCGGAATTGCCATCGCATTCGGGGCAATTGAGCGACGCTAATCGCGTTAAATGGGGACCGCTTAAAAATAAGCGTAGCGGTATTGTTGGCGGACCTTATATTCGCGGCGGATTTGAGATCGTTAATGACGGGTTGAGTAATACGGTTGTGTTTTCTGAACGTTGTATTGGCAACGGCGGTAATTTGAAGTTGCCCAAAGTCGGTATTGCGACGGGTAATAGTTTAGGCGTTACAGTTCCGCTTACTGGCGCTGATGATGCAGTTAGTCAAGTTAATCCGCAAACGTGTTTAAGTTCTGTAGTTGCAGGCGAATATAAGACTGGGGTTGACCTTATTGATTCTGGCGGTTTTATGTGGCATCGTGGCGCGCCGCTTTGTACTGGGTTTAATACGATTTTTGCGCCGAATGGTCCTAGTTGTTATAACCCGAATATTAGCAACGCTGGTTATTCGGGCAAGTTGAATGGCGATTGGTGGGATCGTTATCTTGGTTCTGCAGGAAGTTTTCACACCGGCGGCGTCAATGCTGTACGTTATGACGGATCGGTGCAATTTATTAATGAAAATATCAATTGCGGCGACCCGACTCAAACGCCGCCAAACGCAGGAATTTCACCATACGGAATCTGGGGCGCAATTGGTTCAGTCGATGGAGGAGAAACCGCAAACTTTTAAATACAACCTCTAATATTTTTTTATTAACCACCGCGAACACCAGAGGTCACAGAGAATATTTGTAACCGTTCACAAGATTTTAGAAACGTAGAATTTTAGGGTGTAGGCGTAAGGTGTAGATTTATTATAACAATAAATATTTTTCCGCCTGTCCCATTAGGGACAACATGTTGGTAGAAGTTTACATAAAGTAATTTTTGTAACGAAAATTTGAATTGGATTTAATTGTAGCGAATTGAATTACATTTTTATGCAAATTGTTTTTTGCGGGTAATTTTTGTTACGATTAAATTGACGTTTTATTGGGTTGATAATTTTTTTTGTTTTGTCAATAAAAATTTCAACGCCAATAAATTTTAAACTGTTCACACTTGAATTTGCGTTTATCGTTGCCTGCCTACTTTCGGACGGCAGGCTTTGACGCTTTTAAATCGCTGATTTTCAATTACGAACAGTATAATCAACCATTTAATTAAAAGGAATAGAAAAATGACAAAGACAAATTTAAATTTAACTTTAACGTCAAACTTATTTGACGCTAGAAATTCAGGGAATCCAGGCAAGAACCGGAATTATTGTAACGATAATTCAAGGATGATTTTTGTTAAATCATTTTTTGGTTTTACGCTTGTTGAGCTTTTGGTGGTGATAGCGATTATTGGTATTTTGATTGCGTTGC
>JAISLW010000078.1 GCA_031277105.1 Planctomycetaceae bacterium
ATTCTGCGGTAAAATACGAATGGGTTTGGGAGTTAAAATATTGCAAAACAGACGCAAGTAAAAAAGATATTGACGAAGTAAAAAAGAAAGGACTTGAACAATTGAATCAATATATTACCGCTCACCGCTTAAAAGACCGCCCCAACTTAAAATCTGCATTGCTAATTTTTATCGGTAAAAATAAATACGCAATCATTGAGAATAATTAGAAACAATTATCGTTACAAAAATTCAAAATTATACGTGCTGTGTTTGAAATTCATCGATTCAAACGTTGTTCGCAATTGGGGCAATTGGACTAGAATCTTATTTTTCTGTCTAAAGTTTCTAATGTTTTTTCTAATTGTGCGCGTGAGATTGTTATTTGTTCAAAATGAGGCGTAATACTGAAAACGTCTTTTTCTCTGTTATTTGTGTCGTCTGTTTCATCTATTCCTGTCGCCATTACTTCGTCTTGTAACGCCGTCAACCATTCCGGCATCTCAAAACCGACGCCTAACGGGTCTTTCGCAAAATTTTCTATCTGTTCGTAAAGTTCATTGAATGCAGTTTTTGGTCCTTCTTCTTTTACTTGCTTTATCGCTTTGGGTACAAGACCGCACATTCTGTCAATTTGCAACGGTCTTACAAAACGTTCTTGCAATCTTTCATGCACGCTTGGAAGCCACATTCCGTATTTTTCGCTTAATCTGTTATATTGTCTCAAATGTTCTTCCGCCGCATTCATACTTCTTCTTGCAACAGCGCGTTCCCATAAATGCGCCGCTTCATCGCATCCCGTTCTTATCATTGCGTCATGCACCCAATAAACCGGCTTCAAATTCCACGAAATCCGCTCATAAGCAATTTGAACCCGCAACATATCCAAAAGCATGTATAATTTTTCACCATGATCCGAATGCGTCGTCGTACTATTATAATCAATATACTCCGAATAATTTTCCGCAATAGATTCAAAAATTACTTCTAATTGCGATACCGCCGTCGCCCAGTCGATTTTTTGACGTATCAAATCGTCCACCAAAACGCCGCACATCTCAATTTCACCGTCGCTCTGCTTTATCTTAACTAACGATCTAAGAAAATTCTCCACCCCCTGATGCAACATTGCGCGTAAATTGCCAAAACCCATATTCTGCTGCGTAAAAATATCATGTCCGTAACGCTGAATAAACGCCTTAACCGTATCCCAATGTCCCCTGTCCGCCATCCACTCAACCGGCGAAATCCGTATCTGCCTACTATGCGAAAGCCAACTCGATAACAACGCCTCAACCGTCCGCTCCATATAATCGACCAAAACATAATCCGGCGTCAACCATCGTTCATTCGTTTTCGGTTTCCACTTTCGCGACGAAATTGAAATACAACTCGTAATCGCCCGCGTCGCCGTTTCTACTAACCTGTCAAACTCCGTAATAGCGCCAGGTCGAATCGTGTTTGTTTCTTCCATGACTTTTATCGTTTCCAGCAATCTGAACGTTTCCGCAATCAAACCCAATCTTGGCGCATACTCCATCAGTCTCAAAATTGATTGCTGAATACATCTACAACGCACAATATCCGAAGCGGCGCCGCCCCGCGAAGTCGGAACATAAAGTATCGTCTCCGCCGATAACACCTTCAACATCGGCTCCCAAATCCGCTTCACCTCCTTAATATTGCCCATAAAAACCGCATGCGTAACCTTGAGTACAGAAGATTGCCACTTCTCTCGTATGTCATGCCAATGCTTTTGACCCAAAAACGATTTCAATATCATCCACGCATCGCACAAATCAACAGACGTCCAAATTATCCGGTCAAGCAAAATCTCCTTTGTTCCGCGATGCCGGTCATACTCCAAAAGCGAATCGGAAGTCCCGCGCGGCGGAGGCACAACATAAGTCGAAACCTCATACAACAACGCCTCAAGTCCCTGATTGTATCGCAAAATTTGATCCATCCAATTAGCAAGATAAACCGTAACATCCTCATAACTGTCGCCAAAAGGACTCAACTTGCCAACGCCGCCAAACGACGTTTGCAACGTAACATCCAATTCAACAGTATCGGCTTCGACTTCGGCGCCTGATTTAGATTCTGTTTTAGATTCTGTTTTAGATTCTAATGTTGTTTCTGTTTCTGATTCTGCTTCTAATTTTGTCGTCGGTTCTGATTTATCTGCCTTATCTGGTTTGTTTGTTTTTTCAACTTTGTCAATTTTATTATCATCGTCATCCAAATTGCCCGTATAGATTCTTGCAATTGTTTCAGTTACAAATTTCCATAATTTTGACATCGTAACAATAAACGTCAGCCTTTCGCTGATGCGTTCTGTTTCTGCGACAAGCGGCACGTCGTCCGAGTCGTCAAATCCAGGCGGCGTCAACTCCATCATCGAACCATCGACTCCGTCGTCGGTCGTGTCTTGATAAACGACGTTTTCGTAAGCGGCGCTATAAATTGAGTCTTTATCGCTTTGACGTTTTTTTGCGCCGGGTTCCATAACGCCTCCGCCGCCGTAATCATCATTGCCATAACTATAAAATCCATCGTCATAGTCGTCGTTATAATTTTCTCTTGGCGGTTTGTTGCGTTGATTTCCTGATTTATTATTTCCTTTGTTATTGCCGCCGATTTCTAATTTCGGCACAAACCAATATTGATCCGCATTTGCCTCTGTATAATCAAAGAATTTTTTTGTCAACTTCCAACGTTCCGCAAGCGGCAATGGCTCTCGTTTAATATTTTTTGTTGTTATTGCGGCTGTGGATTTGCGGTTTGTTGTGGTTGTGATAGGGTTATTATTTTCGTCGGGGTTTTGCCAAAGTTGTTCCATCCATCTCATTGCGATTGCGTGAAAAGAGTAGTCGCCTTGTGATAATGGGATTTTATCGGAGTTGCTTAACCAGTGCATCATCAGCGCCATTGACGCAACCGGATCGTTTTGGTCAAGTAGCGCTTCGGCAAGTAAAACGTATGCTTTTGTAGAATTGAATCTGTCAACATGCTTATTCCAGAAGGCGACGTCTCCTGCTGCGGTGCCGGCTTTATACCATTTTGCCAATGCTGTTGAGACGATTGCGGTTGATTCCCATGCGTCGGCGCCGGAGAAACTTTCTAGTCCTGAAATAGTTGTACTTCCGTATTTATCCCACCATCCGGCGAGGTTGCTCATGCCGTCGGAGAGGTCGGCTTGTAATTCGCTGTTACCTTCTGCCGCCGCTACTTTTTGCAATCTACTGTAAATGTCAAAAACATCCTCAAGTACGTTGATCAAATCATCTACGCGATGATCGTGAATTGCATTTTCAATACTATGAAACAGACTGAATGTTGCGCTAAAACCTAATATCGTCCAAGGATCAACAATAGCGCCGCAAGCGATGCCGCGTTTTATCAAGTTCTCGATTTCCGGCAATAAACGTGCCGCTTTATCGAGTTCGCCGCCGTCTATCAGGAAATGAATTTCGGTAATCATGCAGTCAATTTTTGTCATAATTCTTGTTGAGGCGACGGAGATAATGTCGGATTGTTTTTTGGCGGCGTCGAAATAACCCATTCGTGCAAATAAACGCGACAAATGCATGCGTTGTAATTGGTCGGCGCGTCTTTTGGCGAGACGTTTGTTTAGACTTTGGCGGCAACTTCCAAAGGGTTGATATAATCTGCTCTCTTCGCGTTTGAGTCGTTCTTTCATCTTACGTGGAATTTTGTCCATTAGTTCCTTGTAAAATTTATCGCGGTAGTTTGCGATTAGGGGCATTAATGTTGCGAGTGAGGTTTCGGAGTTGTATGTACTGGGCGTATCGCCGCAAACGCCTGAACCCATTAACATAGTTCCGGCAAGCACGGCGCCTGCTTCGTAAACTAATTCGTCAAGCGGTATATCGGCGGTGTCGGCTTCGCCAAGATAAGCCATTTCTATTCGTTTCATTATGCCGTCGATTGTAACTTGATGTATTACAAAGCGACGGTAGTAACCTTCGTTATCTATCACATGTGGATCCCACAAGCCGAAATGATAATTCGGTTTTCGGTTGACGGGGTGATCAAAATCAAAAGCGCGCGGATCGAGGACGAGTTCGTCGAGTTTATCAATGTCGAAACAGGCGTCGGCGAGTATAGAGGGATCGGTTTTTTGTAAAATATCGATGGCTCTATCGATTATTTCTTTATATTTTCCGTTTGCGGTTCCTATTCCTTTGATAAATAGTGGAATTGGCGCTACCCATTCGTGTTCGTTTGGTTCGTGTCGTTCTTCGCCTTCGAGAACCGCAACAGGACGGTAGCCAATATAATCGTTTAATTCGTCAATTGCGCCAAGTACAATACGCCCAATATCTGTCCAAGGCGAACCTTGACGGATTATTGACTCGAATGCTTTGGCAAGAAAAAAAGAGTTAAACAGTATTTCATCTGTCTGGTGAAATAGAATATCTTCATGAAACTTGCGATATTGCGGAAGCAAGTGATTACGCATAATTTTCAAAATTTGTCCCGCCTGGTCGTCGATTTTGAATGATTTATTATTCCGCGCAAGATCCGCTAAACCGTTTTCAAGAATCGTAATAATTTGTTGAGCGGAAGAAATTTCGTCAATAACGTCTTGCGAACCTTTTGAATCTTGCGAGTTGTTAGAATCTTGTGAGACGTTGGAATCTTGCGAAACGTTGGAATCTTGCGAAACGTTGGAATCTTGTGAGACGTTGGAATCTTGTGAGACGTTGGAATCTTGTGAGACGTTGGAATCTTGTGAGACGTTGGAATCTTGCGAGACGTTGGAATCTTGTGAGACGTTTGAATTTTTTGCGTCTTTTGTGGTTTGTATATTTTGTGGATTTTGATTGTGTGGGTATTGGTTATTTTGTGGTAATGTTGCGTAGAGTGAGTTTATGGCAAAGAAAAATTTCGGATCGCGATTGCCGGATGAGAAATTTAAATAACCCAATATGTCAATAATTAACGGTTGTCGTCTAGTTTCCATACGCTTTAATTTACAAATTTTAAACTAACTGAATTAAATTGACGTCAGCCCGTGTGGGCTTTACATTAGAACGTCGATAAAAAAATTAAATTCATTTTCATTTTATGCTGTTCGTGTTTGAAATTCATTGATGTAAAAATGTCAAAGTCTGTTGTCTGATTGTTATGTAGGCGGAGGTAAATGCAAATTCAAGTGTGAACAGTTTAAAACCAAGAGAACACGGAGATTGTTGATCAGATTTTAGCGAAATTAAAATCAAAAAAAGCGATGAGACAATTTTTGTTATAAAAAAACTAGATCGCTATTTTCCGTAAATAGTTGTCAATAAAAAAACATATTCATTTTCAACTTGTGTTCTTTGCGGTTAATAAAAAAATATTTACGGTAATAGTTTAGTCAAAATTTCTTATTCAGTCTAGGGAGGGGGGAATTTTTAAAAGAGTTTTGTTAAAAATGTAATCGTTCATGAAAATTGTAAGCGTTAGATTTTTAGGGGTTAGAGGTAGGGTGTAGGGGTTAGGTGTAGAGGATAGTGGATAGGGTGTATGAGATAGATTTATTGTTACAAAAATTGTCCCACTTGTCCCTAAAAAAATCTTTCTAATCTGCGTAATCTGTGGATCATTTTTAAAGCAAATCACAGACCAACGGATCGCAGGCATCCTGCCTGCGATCTTGAAAAGCAGGCGAGACCACCGGATCGCGGGCGTCTCGCCTGCATGTTGCCGCAAGGCAACCGATAAAGCGGTTGAGAGCAAAACCTCTCTCATTAGCGGTTGAGTACAACCGC
>JAISLW010000079.1 GCA_031277105.1 Planctomycetaceae bacterium
GCCTGCGATCCGGTATTTTTTGTAACAATAAATATTTGTCCGATCTGTCCCGTTAGGGACAACATGTTGGTAGAAAAAAATGATACGAATTTTTAGCGTCCCGTTAAGGACGCAATAAAGGTTAATGTTGTATTTACATGTTGTCCCTAGCGGGACAAATATATTTTTGACCTTACTTTTCTACCAACATGTTGTCCCTAGCGGGACAGAAATGAATTTTTAGAGACGCCCAGATGTTAAACCTCGCTCAACGGCGGTTGAGTACAACCGCTTGCAGGCGGGACGCCCGCGATCCTGGGATGCAGGCGTTCCGCCTGCGAATCTGAAGGATCATAGGCGAGACACCTGCGATCCTTCAGACGATTTTTTGTAACAAAAAATCCTCCCACTTGTCCCTCAAAAAATTGCCAATACGCAATTTGTTAAAAAAATTTTCGTGAACAGTTACAAATTTTCACAAAAATCACGTCAGATAATTACCAATTAACCCATTAACCAATTAACCCAATTAACCAATTAACCCAATTAACCAATTAAAATCAAAATGAAAAAAATTATTACATGTACAATTATTTTTGTACTTTTTTCGGCGAGTTTGTTTGCGGAGATTGATCCGTCGAAACAGGAAAGCCGCACTTGGACGGCAGTAACCGGTCAAAAAGTTGCGGGAAAACTCGTTAAAATGGAAAACGAGATAGTTCACCTCTTGCTCGACGGCGATAAAACCGCTCGCATCAAATTCGGTCAACTTTCCATCGAAGACCAACGTTACGTCAAAGCCGCCGCAACAGGAAAAAGTTTAGAACAACTCAACGATGGAAATAAAGTCGTCGCAGTTTATCAAGAAGTAGCTTCTTCCAATGTTTACAGAATTCTCTTCATCAAAAAAGACAGAACGCTTTGGGGAATGGGACAAAACAAGAAAGGTTACTTCAATATCCGTGAAGATATTCACAAAATAATCACTACTCCGGTTCTAATCGCGCCGAATGTTGATAGAGTTCAATTTCAATATTACAGCTATGGTTATTCCGCCTTCTTCATTACGCGAGATAATGAATTTTGGGAATTAAGAGAATATCCAATGAAAAAAATCTGCGATGATGTCCGCAAAGTCGATGAGGATTATATTTTGAAAATGAACGGCGACATGTGGACAAAGAGAGGAAAACTCTACGCCAGTAATATTGCTGATTTTGTGTACGTACGCGCTGACACTCTACTTGCAAAAGACGGTAATATTGTATGCAAATATGATGATAAAACATTACCTATTCCAAATTGTACGGGCGGAGTGGAACTCGTTAATGTAATACATAACGGTAAGGGAAGAGCATTGTTTTTGAAACAAGACAGATCACTTTGGTATGGTTTAGGTTGGAAAGGGGATAAGGATAGCGTATCAAAACAAATTGCCGGTCCTATTGCTCATGTTGTTTCGAGTGATGTGGTTAATGATAAGGCGCGTGTTTCCGTTATTACTAAAGACGGGTCGCTTGAAATTATTGAATGTGAAAGGAACATGAAAAAGCGCCATATTGAGATAACAAAACGACAGCGCATCGCCGACAACGTAATAAGCGCTGCCGGTGAATCCGATACTACTGAATCAAAAGTGTGGTGGTATCTTACATCGGACGGTAATCTTTCGGGTTGGGACAAGGGGACGTTAGCTTCTAATGTCGCCAGTGCGATGGGCAACGGCAGGGTATTATTTTTTATCAAACGCAACGGCACGCTTTGGGGGATGGGCGACATTGATCGTATAGTTGGAAAAGATAGCGACTCGCCGATTCAGATTGCAGACGATGTGGACAAGATGCTTTCTTGTACGAGAGATTGTGTATTCTTTACCAAGAAGGACGGCGCTCTTTGGGGAATTGGGGTAAATTATTGTGGTCAACTTGGCGATGGAACAACGATTAACCGCACGGAACCTGTACAAGTAAAAATTCCAGAAACGCCGCTATCGGTATTAAAAGTTCGTCAATAACAGCAACCCAAACCGTAATTGTAGCAAACAACTCAACAGAAACCGGCAGATAATTCTACCGATAAAATCAGTTCTAATCTTGATGATAATATCAACAAGATAGGGTATCTCTAAAATTCATTTTTAGATACCCTATTTTTGTTTATTATTTTGCGAGCGGTAATAACGGGACTCCGCCGCCATCAATGGCAAAATAATTAAACCGCCATAGAACATAAATAAATAATACATTGGATTAAATAATTGCGCCATAAAAAATATTGGCGGGAATGCCGACAAAATCAATATTGCCGCAGACGCCGACGCCGGAAAATATCTATACAACATTAACGCAACTAATAATAAAACAAAATGCGGCAAAAATGACCACGCAATTTTACATATTCCCTTAGAAGAATTTCGTAGAAATTGATCAAATTGGAATAATTGATTTGAAGGATAACCCGTTTCTTGCGGGATCAACCTGTTTCTTCTCGCATAATCAATTGTTTGCGGAAAATATGCAAAATTTTGTCCTGTATATAAACGTTCATCACGCATTCCAAAATGTCCCCCCCCTAGCATATTGGCATATTGAAAAAAACATTTTGTACGGACGATAAAAAATAGAAATGGATTTTCAAAACAGATACGCGTATCAATATTTTCATAAGACTTCATCATATTCCATTGTAAATCATTCGTTGCGATTCCTTTATCATTACGATAACCGGAAATTATCTCATCCCATTTCAGACCTTTTAATATCATTACTTTCGTTTGATCCGGATCGCTGTCCGCTAAATCCGGATTAACAAATAAAGGAACTAACGCTTGAGCCAAAATGATATTTTTATAATTAACAATAGAATTTTTTTCTTTTCCAATCCATGCCGTCGCAATTACGGCAATAAGTATAAAACAAAACACGGGACGTAAAAAATTATTGTAATAAAAATTTTGATAGCAAATTAATCGAAACAACAAAATACAAAAAAATACGCCAACAATCATAAGACCGTCAGCACGAAATTGCGCAGTTAAAAAAACGGCGACAACTCCAATAAAATAATTCTCTAATTTTAGTTGCACGTTTTTTTGTAACTGAATCAAGAAAATCGAAACAGACGCCAAAAGCATAAATAAACAATACGGAACCTCCCGAACATAAGCCAACGTATAACATTGAAACGGAATAGAAAAAAATAATAAAACGTTCAATATTATTAAAATAACCGCCGCATTATCGCCCAATATTTTTTTAATACTCTGCGCAATAAATCCAATAACGACTGCGGTAAATAACGCTTGCAAAAATATAAAGAAACCAAAATACGGAACCAACGAAACCGAAACCATCGCCAACAATCTATACAACCCCATACTCGAACCCCATAAAACCAACCAGTTTTTATCAAGAGCAACAATACTAGCAATACTATAAAAAGAATCTGTAGAAAAGTACCCTGGCTGTACGACTACCCAATGTAATAAAAAAATTATTGACCATGCGACAAAATGTATCCAAAATATTTTGGTCGCTTTGCGCCAATTATTTATGACGATAAATGCGATTAACGCAGTAATCGACCAGATTATTCGCATCGCCCAAATCAGATTCGATTTTGAGTGTTCGATTGGAAATTCGGGCATTCGGCTATAATTGAAACTTGCAATTCCAAGACAAATTAGACCGATTACGCTCGCAATTAAAATCGACCATTTTTTTAGCCAAAAATAACGGCGCAAATTGATCGTATCTTGTCCGATATTCCAAGCGATATTTTTTATCTCTTGCCAAAAATTTATACTCTCAAAAAACGAACTCGGATATACGTCAAATATTAAACAAATTAGCGCAACAAAAATATACAAAACCGAAACAACCAACGCACACTTGCCGATTTGGACAAGTAACGCCTTGTAACCGTTGACCGCAATATGACTGAAAAGACGTAAATTAACATGGTCGTCTTCAGGGTAAACGTCCAAATCTATCGGCGGCGCTTCAACTATAACGTGCGAAAATTCTGCGGGTACGTCGTAGAAAACGAGACTGTTATCAGTTTTGACGTTTATAATATCGGTTTTTTGTTGCGTAGATTCTCCGGCGCAATTTATTTTTATAGGAATCGTATCGACCTTTTTTGATAAGAGGTTGCCGGCGGCGAAACGTAATTTTATCGGCAGGTTAAATTGCCGGATAATTTCTGTTTTAAAATAACGTTCTCCTGCAAAATTCGTATTTTCAGGTCGCAACATAATATCGTGTATTTTACGCCTTTGGTTTGTAATAGAATTTTGTTCTTCGTCGAATCCTGTAACATTCGTTATTATGTGCCGGTAACGATCAACTTCGTAATTATCAGGAAGTTTAAGTCCTTTGTAAGCGCCTAAAATAAGAAGCCAAATTGTAAACAACAAAACAATGCGCGTTTTCAACGCCGACGGAATAAGCCAACGACTAATCAAACCCAGAATTATCGTAACAAAAATTGCGACGCCGCAAATCGAAGCTAAAACGACGTTGTCCGGCAAAAAGGCTAATTTGTCAACTCTGCCATAATACGAAATAAACTCATAACCAAACAAACCTATACTTAAACATATAATAAAATACGTTAAAAGATAAAAACCAAAAATAATTTGTTGTAAATTTTTCATTGTTTAAAAAATGACTAGCGGGAACGTCTAAAAAACACAAAGTTATTTTTATTAACCACAGAGGACACAGAGATCGCAGAGGAATTTTTTAATTGGAATCAAAACGTTATTTAATATTATAATTGACATTTTGATTTAAAATATTTTTTATACTTATCGTACTTGAAAATTAGCGATTTAAAAGCGTCAAAGCCTGTCGTCCGAAAGTTAGGCAGGCGGCGCTAAACGCAAATTAAAGCGCTAACAGTTTAAAAAATTTTTCTCTGTGAACTCTGTGTTCTCGGTGGTTAAATAAAAAGCTGTTCCCTAACGGTTAAAACTTGTTAATTTGTATTACGGTTGCGCCGGTTATATTTGCGGCGTTTATTCCTTCTATTGAGTCTTCGAATATTATTGTATTTTCGGGCGTTATATTGAAGTGTTTTATTGTTTTTGTGAAGCCTTCGGGATCGGGTTTTGATTTTGTAACATCTTCGCGCGTAATGACGAGATCGAAGCAATTTATTTTTTGAAAATATTCTAAAAGTTCCGTGCAATTTTGTCGTGATGCGGTTGTAACAATTGCGGCGTAGTATGTGTTTTTTATTCCTTCTAAAATATTGAACAGGTGACGATTTATTCGTACATGATTTAGATATGTTTTGTACAATATTTGTTTTCTTTTATGGATTGATTGTAGCAAACTTTCGTCAATTTTACCTAGAACCGGCGGCAAAAATTCGCGATAATATTTCCCTTGACAATTTTCGCAAAAATATTGTTCGGATATTTTGTAACCGTGTTCGTCTAATGCCGTCTGATACGACAAAAAATTGGCGGGAAACGTATCAAATAACGTCCCGTCAAGATCAAATATTGCAAGAAAATGTTTCATTTATTTTAATTGTAAAATTGCACGTTGGATCGTTTTATTAGGAAATCTCTAAAAATCAAATTCATTTATAGGAATGTAAATTATTATTGGCGTTGAAATTTTATGATTGATTTTAATCCTTCGATTAAATTTATTTGAGGTGAAAAATTAAATTCGTTTACAGTTTTTTTTGTATCGGCGATGCAATGTTTATAAACTTCTTTGCAAATTCGTTTGCGATTCAAATTATAAGCGGCGTTAAAAAGATTATCGTATTTATCCCAAAAAGTATTTGGATCGCCCGTATTGTAATCAAGCGGCGTTTCCATAATATCAAATAAGGATTTTACAATTTCTGTAGCTGAATATCCGTAACCGCTTCCTAGATTAAATATTTCTGCGCAATAATGTTTAGGCGAGTTCATTATACGTGTGAGATATTCGAGTAAATCATCTACATAAATATAGTCGCGTTTAACATCGGCGGTATTGAATATTGTCGGTTTTCGACCGGCGAGAATTTCTCGTACAAGATAACTTGTGAACGGCGGATATTTTCTCCTAAAATCTTGATGCGGACCAAAAACATTAAAAAAACGGCAAATAACAATATCCATATCGTAATTTTGTGCAAATGATTTACATATCTGTTCGGCATTATATTTTGATGTTGCATAAATCAAGTTAGGGAACACTTGCATATTTTCACGAAAAGGAGTTTCTGGATCGTTATTTTCATAGACGGCGGATGTTGATGCAAAAATAAATTTGCCGACCTTACTGTTTCGGCATGCGTGTAAAACATTGGCGACTGATGTCGTATTGACTTCCAATGCTTTAACTGGATTCGTTTCGCATTCAGGTAATGCTGCAATACCGGCAAAATGAAAAATTATATCGACGTCTTTTAAGTATTTACTAAAATCTGCATCTCGAACATCGGCAAGTATAAATGACTTGGCAAGTTCATCGTTGTCCTCAAAATTATCACGATACCCGTATTCAAGATTATCGAGTAACTTGACTTTGTGATCGGACTTAACAAGGATTTTACCAAGTTCTGATCCAACAAATCCGGCGCCGCCTGTAATTAAAATAGTTGACATATTTATTGTATTTTATTGTTAAAAATAATATCAGATTTATATTTAATTCGTGAAAATTGGTTATCTTTTTGTTTCGTGATTGTCTTAAATGCAAAGCGAAACTTCAAAGCAGCGCCAAAAATTAATCGTGATTGTCGAAATAATTTTGCGTTACTAATTTGATCGTCTTCACGCCATAATAACGGAAAGAAACAAAATTTTGATTGCGACATAATTCCATAAAAACACATATTATTTGGAAACGTTAAATCATTGGGCAGATACAAATAAAATTTATTTTTTAAATAATCTGTTTTGTATAAATTTAATCCTGATCCCATATCCGTAATCTTTCGTTGAAAAAGAATGGACACGAAAGTATTGAATACGAAGTTTCCGAATATTCTGAAATTTGAGTAACCTATTAATTTTGAATTTTTCATGAAACGCGATCCTAACATGGAGTCGTAATTTTTGTGATCGTTATTTTTTATCAGTGGAATAATATCTTTGATATTTCCTTGATCGTCGCCGTGTAGAACGACGACGTAATCGAATTCGTTTTCGATAGCGTAATTAAAAGCGACTTTATGCGAGCCGCCGAGACTATAATTTTCGTTATTTTTTGTAATTGTAATTTTTATATGTTGCAATTTTTTTGCCGCCGTGATTGCCGTTTGAATACTGTTATCGCCGCTACCGTTATCGACGACAAGAATTTCCGAAAAAATCTTTTGCGTCTCATCGTCAAATTGCGCAATAACACGCGGAATCTGCCGCCCGCAATTGTACATCGGTATAAATACAAGAATTTTATCGGATGCTTGATCTGATGTTTGTATCATTTTTATAAATTTCTCCTTTGTCGCATTTGTATAATATAAGAATCGACGTCATTAAATTGGAATTGAATGTGTACGAATTGTATTTGGTTTTATGCTGGTTTTTCAAGGATAAATACGATATTATCGCCGAAGTGTAAACAATCAGCGGCTTTCATTATCCATGCTGCGAGTCGGAGTTTTTCTACTAATTGATAAATTTTAACCGATAATCGTTCTTGAACTTCGCGGCTAACTTTACCTTTAATTTGTACGTAATCGGAACGAATTCCGCGCGGTTTATGAACAAGTAAAAATGCAAGTTCGCCAAGTAACCAATTTCCTTTTGTAATATATTTAACTGATTTTAATTTTAAGTTTGCTCTTTCTGCGATAATTTGCATTGACTTTTTATTAAAAAACTGAAGGTGAAAAGGCGTTCCCCAAAAGAACCATAATTTGCCAAAAAATGTTCGACCCAAACCAAACGCATTAGGAACGCTGATAATTGCCTTGCCGCCAGGTTTAAGAATCTTTTCAATATCTTTAAGCGTATCTAATGGCGAAACGACATGTTCTAATGATTGATCCAATGTAATATAATCAAAAAAATCTTTTTCGTAATTTTTTGATTCAAATAATCCAACATGAAAATTTAACTTATGCCGTTCTGCGATAACTTTTATATTTTCATCCGCATCAACGCCGTAAACTTCGCAACCGCGTTTTTTATGATAAATTAACGATTCACAAAAACCGCAACCAATATCAAGTACCCTGACATTTGGCGGAACATAAAGATAAGCCTGTGAATATTCGCCGTCAAGCCATGATAAAAAACCTTTATGTTCTGTGTATTCTTGGTAATCGTCTGGATTCAAAATGCCGCGCGGATAATAATTAGAGTATAAATCCGTCAACATCGCCTCTGAAAATTCGCCCGCTAAAAAAATATGCGTACATTTTTGACATTGACATATTGGAAAACTATCAGGATAACCATAAAGCCGGTCAAACGACTCAAACAAAAATTTCGTATCCGCAACCCCGCAAATAGGACAAATTTGTGTTTTTTCGCGATACCTATCTAGCCCCCCCCCCCTATTTTAACATGATCATGTTCGCCATAATCGTCATTAACATGACTATCGGTACTCATCATTTTAATTTCTCCGAAATTTGACATATAATTCCTCATTTCTAACGTGATGGATCAAAAAATTGACAATCTAAAAATACTGCACACTACTCAAGCGTAAAAAAGACTCTAAAAAATTATCTTTTTTCAATAGCGGACGATTTTTTAAGCATAAACTTAAAGTCTATTTTTTCAAAAAGTAAATAACTGAAAACAAACTGTGTTGTTAGCGATGGCGGAACAACTGATACTTTAGCCAATGCTTCAGTTTTAATGTGGACTAGTGTTGCAAAATTTATAAACCACATCCAATGCGAAAACATATCTATAAAGTATGAATTTGTTATCATCATAATTACTATAAATCCACAATAAATAATAGATTTCGCAACAAAAAATTCGGTCTTGGCATCAAATATCTGTTTTGACGAAACGATAAAAATAACAAAAATTACAACCACAATTGTGTCGGCGATCATATTGGCAATAAACACAGACAACCCAATTGAAACGCCGGCAAGCATTATAAATAATGCCGTAAACCACGCAATTCCGCAAGTTATGAAATACTTGATAAACTTTATAATCAGGTTAAAGTTTTTTTCTTTCATTTGTTTCTAAAAAATGAGCAACAAATCTTAACGGCGTTAATTTTATTTACGCATATAAAAATTTAATTGATTCCTTGCATAAAAAAACCGCCAGTAATCACGCCGCCAATTGCATATTGATCTGTTTGAAATTTTTATAAATGTTAATTTTCGTGTTAAAATAGGGGGGGGGGGGATAGATAGGGTAGCGATTTGACAATAATTGCGCTACCTTCAATATCAGTTAGCGGAAAATATGGAACATGAAATTCTTTGGCAAATTTTTTTACTGCCGCTTTAGCGCCGCTGTAATGTTTGTTATTAAAATCATGTACAAAAATATATCCTCCCAACTCCATTCGCGGATAAAAATACTGTAACCCGCTGTAAATCGGCTCAAATAAATCTGTATCAAGACTGACAAAAGCAAATTTTTCATCAATATTTTCAGCCGTTTGCGGAAAATAACCTTTTCTAATAATACAGTTGTTTGGATATTTCATTTTATTTAAGACATGCTTAATACTCGTATTGCTAAAGTCATCATCTCTAATATCGTTAAAAAGTTCAGAAGTATATCCTTTTTCTATTTCTACTTTGGCGTCATTTTCATTAAATCCCTCAAACGTATCAAACAAATAAAATTTACGATCAGGAAACGTCAAATTAATAAATTGAGCAAAATCGCCGCGGAATACGCCAACTTCGGCTACCGCTCCTGAAATATTGTTTTCATAAATTTCATGTCCGACTAATTCCAACGATGAACATCTCACGAAATCATACCAATTGTTGATATAGCTAGAACGTTTTCGTCCTATATTCATCATAGTATCACATAATACTACTCCAAAATATTTACCAAAAACGCTATTAAAAATTATCACTGACTTAGTTAAAAGTCTAAACATTAAACTTTTGCGTTTAATTCCATCCCTCGCCATTTTAAATAACCCTTTCTTTTAAATTTATTTGCAACATAAACTGTATTATGGACATTCGGCAAACATCTGCCTACATGGATCGTTAAATTATTAAAACGTAAAACAAAATTCAACTGAATAATTTTAAGCCGCATATCTTTGCGGTATTACAAATGTTTCTTGTTCGACGTCATCTAATAATTGGATAAACGTTGTAAAAAATATTGTTGCCTGATTTGGAAACTTTTCTAGTTTATATGGCAACAACCTCAAATAATGTATGATCTCATGGTAATAAATACTTTGAATCCGGTTAATATCAAAATTTTGAAATAAAAATGATTTGTACTTTTGATAAAGCCGTTCATACGACCAACTTCTCATTATTGGAAATGTAATCGTGTTACCATTGATGGAACAATCCGTTTGACGTATTAAAAATTCATATCCGAGATGAAGCGATTGAAGCAACTTCGCATAATCAAGCATCGGCGAATCATGAACGTTAATATGATTCGGATCAATCAAATAATATCTGCTGTCCCGATTAGGCGCAAAAATAATATTCTCAATCGTCAAATCGCCATGTATTTTTGAACAATAATCAGACGAAAAAACACGTTGTAAATTTTCTTGCGTCAATATTGCTTCAAAATATTGCAAATTTCGGTATGACCTACCATTGATCAATAACCTATCGTATTTTAACAAATTGTTTATTATTGGATGCTTTTTTATAGTTTCAATATTTTTGATACATTTATCGTCGATGTACTTCTTCAATAATTGATTTGAAAATGGTCGTAAATTCGGCTGATACAGATTTTGATTCAGATCATTCAAAACACGTTGTAACAATGTCCAACACGTTTGCGAGTCATAACAATGAACCGCATCGAAAAAGTTGACGGCGTCAGACTCAAATGGCATGTCATAAGAGAATAAATTTTCATCAGAACGACACGATAATATTTCCGGTAACGGTAAAATACCATGTTGTTCTCTTAACCAATCCGCCTGCAAACGTAATTTTGAAGCCGAATCGCAAAAAGCATATTTTCTGAAACAACGAATATTTTGGTCTTTTTCAATTAACAAAGTCGTTGCATGCGAACCGCCGGAATAGTCTTTGACGATAGCAATATCACGATTGGCTTTGATATACGCCTCACAATATCCGCGATCCTCAGCAGCAAAATACCGTTCCAAAAATAACATTTTTGTTTCAGTATTGGCAAACGGGATTACTTTGACAAATTGACCTTTATACGAATTTCGCCCAATTGTCCGTAAAATCAATGGAAAGTAATTATGCGGAAATAATACGAGAGCAACCGATGCTAACAACATAACTATTGTTGGCGTTAACGTGAAAACTAACAAATAAAACGAAGCCGCTCCAATCTGCGAATTATCATATAATCCCCAACCTGAATCAATAACGCTCGCCGGCGAATAAACATGCGTAAATAACGCCG
Organism: Planctomycetaceae bacterium; assembly: GCA_031277105.1. Taxonomy (GTDB): domain Bacteria; phylum Planctomycetota; class Planctomycetia; order Pirellulales; family Thermoguttaceae; genus WRKP01. The sequence continues at coordinate 11,525 of JAISLW010000079.1, forward strand.
AAAATGAAACATAATATCCAAGAACTTGTAAACCGCGACTAAGAAGAAAATATGAACAAAAATAACAAAACCACGTTGCTACAGTCAATAAAATAAGTTTAGTTCGATTCACATTGCCAATTAAATCCTTAAAACACGAAATAAGCGACCACGCAAATGTATAAATAACATTACGAATACTCGTATTAAAAATACGACCGATAACAAAGATACAAAGTTTCGGTAAACGCGATTCCTTGCTAAAATAAAAAAATGCAATCCCGCCCGCAATAATTGCAGATGCGTAAATAGCTATTGAATATTCCCAAGATTGCCCCCCCCCTATCTTAACGCCAAAAAAGAAAATAAATGCCAAACCAACCACAATAACATCAAGAAATCTGTCAACAATAACTGTTGCTAACATCAATGGAAAATTGTTCTTCGATCTGGTCGAAGCAATCATCGCACGAATAAGTTCACCAACCCGCATCGGAACAATATGATTAACAAAATGACCTACCGAAATCGACGTCAATAAACGATGCCGCACAGGTTGCTCATAAATCTGAACAAATAACTCCCAACGCAACATCTTCAAAATATGACCGACAAAAAATACCACTATTGCTAAAATAACAAAAAACATCACAAATGATAAAAATTATATCAAACACACTTTAAAAATTAAAATTCAATTCCATTTTAAATAAACTGGAAAATAAACAAATTTTGTAACCGTTCACGTAAATTTATGCGATAGAATTTAGGGGTTAGGATGTAGGAGATAGGGAGTAGTTTTTTAGAAAACTAGATAACAATTTTTTGTTATAAAAAATTGTCTCACTTGTCCCTCCTGTACCACTGTACCAATTGCCCCTAAAAAGTCGCCAAAACGTAATTTGCTAAAAAAATTCCGTGAACAGTTACCAAATTTTTAAAGTATAAGCCGCTTAATACTCATTAAAAAAACACCACATAACTAATAATCAAATAACGTACAAATAAACGACTTTGTTTAAATGCGTGCGAAGAGTACATATTTTTTTGATTTATTGCAATACCAGTTTTTAGGTTTTTTAGAAAATTTTGATAAAATTAAAAATTTTAGGAAAATCATCAATAGCAAGTATTAACAGAATTTGAATAAATGGAGGGCAAAGAAATTATAGGTCGTCTCTAAAAATTCATTTGTTTAGGTAGGCGGCTAAAAAAATTAAACACCGTGCCGAAACGCCGCATTAGAGTTTATGATACCAATAAATTTTATTATTTTACAACGTCTAAAATATGTCTATTTTACACGTTATGAATTATTGAAATTTAATAATTATTTTGTGCGTA
>JAISLW010000168.1 GCA_031277105.1 Planctomycetaceae bacterium
CAATAAAGGTTAAGGTTGTATTGACATATTGTCCCTAGCGGGACAAATATATTTTTGACATTGCTTTTCTACCAACATGTTGTCCCTAACGGGACAGAAATGAATTTTTAGAGACGCCCCGATATTAGACCTCTCTCATTAGCGGTTGAGTACAACCGCATGCAGGCGAGACGCCCGCGATCCTGCGGCGAGTGCGATCCTTTAACGCCTGCATTACTTTTTTTGCAGGCGTCTCACCCGCGATCCTTCAGATAATTTTTTTATAACAAAAAACCGCTATCTTGTTTTATAAAAAAACTACTCCCTATCCCCTACTCCCTACCCCTAAAATCTATCGCTTAAATTTTTATGAACGGTTACTTTTTTTTTTATTATCTGTATGTACAATTATTCGCCGCTGTTTTGGGTTTGTTCGTGAACAAAAAAGACGCATTATTTTTTGTAACGAATAATCATCGTTTCGTTTAACCCACTATTACGGATCGCTGTTTACGATATTCGTCAATTTGTCAACACATGCCAGATCGTTTTCTTGCGTGGATAAATTTTGAAATGTTCGTACTTGAATTTACATTTACCTTCGCCTGTCTGGTTTTCGGACGGCAGGCTTTTACGCTTTTAAATCACTGAATTTCAAGTACGATCTGTATATTGTAAGTGGAGAAGTATTAAAATTTAATAATTATTTTATGCGTAATACGGCGTTTCGGCTAAACGCCGCCTACCTAGATAAATGAATTTTTAGAGACGCCCTATTGCATATTCCGTAAAAGAAGAATTAATTAATTAAAGGAGAATAATTATGTCAATTCAAACTATTTCTACTTGCCTAAAATCATTTTGCCAAAATTCATCAGACGCTAAATTTTGCTCGACTAAATTTTATTCGTCTAAATTTTATTCGTCTAAATTTTATTCGACTAAATTTTGTTTAACTAAATATCCTTCGGCGCCGCTTGCCCGTTTGCGGGAAAATAAATTTTTTCACTCTTACAATACTGTAATATTCAGCGTTGACGGCATGGTTTCTATGTTGCGAAAAATTTTTTGCGGTTTATTACAAGTTGCGTTACTTTGCGCGATATTGTTTCAGTTCACTTGCAACAATAATAATTTGACATTTGCCCAAATGATGGTCAACCGCGTCGTGCCGCCATTGCCATACTTTACCAGTTCCAAACGCGCATTCGATCAAGGCGATTTTCCCAATGCGCTGAAATTTCTTACCGATGATATAAAACACTCCGTCAAATTCAACCTGCCAAACGGATCGCCTATCTACTGGATCGACTCAATCTGTTTCCAAACTATGATCGGCGAATGCCATTACCAAATGGGAAATTACAAAAACGCTATGATCGCTTTTGATATGGCAATCGATATTTACATGGATCAACCAGATTGGCTCAGCAAAGTTACATTCGAGTTGACGCCCGTTTTAATACCGCGTCCGGCGGCGGCTTGGGGCGTAACTACACGTAAAGGCGGAGTCGGTAATTTTACTAATTGCAAGTTTCGCATATTACAACAATCGCCCCGACTCGCCGCAATCGGCGGCGCTCCAGTAATCACGACTCAAAGCAGTTTGACCACAATTTACGCCGATGAAATCGTTACCCGACTCGCAATCGCAGTCAAACGCCGCTCCGAAATATTGGGTCCGCTATCCCGTTTCGACGAGCGGACGTTGCGCCTCAATAAAATACTCGCAACCCGCCCTTGCCCGCCTAATCATTTCTCCGGCGCATGGATAGACGTATTATACGGCTTGACTCTTTCGGCGCTCGGCGATTACCAAATGGCAATCCCACAACTCGAAAAAAGCGCCCTAATGCAAGGCTCATTCGATCACCATCTCACGCCTTACGCCCTAAACGAACTAGGCAAAATTGCATTACTCGACGGCAAAGCGGCAGCGGCGCAAAACTATTTTTTTGAAGCGTCGCTCTGCGCTACATACTTCGGCGATTCGTCGCTTATCGGCGAAACTTTTAGCAACATAGCAAAAGCACAAAAACTAATCGACCAAACTAAACCAATCCCCGCATTAAAACTGGCGCTAGCATACTTCTCCAAACCAAACCCCAAAACTAAAACCGACCCTAGCCCGCAAATTTTAATCCCACTCCTTCTTGAAATAGCCGACGACGCATTGACTACCGGAGATATAAAAACGGCGCTCGACGCCTGCAACAGAGCAAGACTATTGATAAAATCTCCCTACACAACCGCCGCCGCACAAAATCTTTACCTTTACGCAAAAATAGAATACCTAAACGCAATAATAAAATACTCCGCCAATCAACCCTTCAACTTCAAAGCCGGCGACGATAACCTCGTGAAATCAATTCTAATCAATCGCCGCGCTTCGCTCTGGATGCATCATTTTGAGTTATTGGAGTTGGCGTTTATTAACGGCAAAGTATCAACCAGCGGCTTGATTTCACCTCACGAAGCAAACGATCTGTACGAAAATTTACTGCGCGATCCTACTGCGATAGACTGGGCAATTCGACCCGTCGATAGCATAACGCTTATGACTTGCGTCGATCCGAAAGCGTATCAACGTTGGTTTATTGTTGTTTCGTTGATGTTGGCGGACAAGGAAAAGGCATTTGATATAACTGAATTGGCGCGGCGTGCCGCTTTCTATTCGATATTGCAAAACAGCGCGCCGCCGGCATTGCAATTAACGCCGCGCCATCTGGCGTTGCGAATCATGTTTGAAGGTACGGGCGACGATGTTGTAGATTTGCAGCAGGAACGTAATATGTTGGCGATGGATTTTGCTAAATTTGGACAAGTATCTGAAAAAGTTCGCAATATTAAAAAACAACTTTTCGATATTCCAATTGTCCCCAAAGAAGAATCGCAAATTATATTGCAACGAAATTTACTCGCCGAACTTCAAACGGCAAGCGCCGCTCAAGAAATTATGTTGCGTCCGATAGCGTTGTCGCGTACTAAAGTTTCGGTAGCGTTTCCGCCGATAGTCAAACATTCGCGATTGCGTCAAGAGTTGCCGGAGAAGACGGCGTTGTTGTTATTTTATGAAGATGCGCTTGGCGATATGCACGGTTTTCTTGTTGACCGTCATAATATCCAATCTTGGGTAATCGCTAAACCGCAACGCGAACCGGCGCTCGGTCAACTTATCACAAATTATCTTGAATCTATCGGCAATAAACGCGACGCTAATTCAATATTGACCGTAAAGAACGATATTATCGATTCGGATAAAAAGTGGAAAGTTGCGGGTAATATATTGCTTCAGCGTTTGCTTGGTCAGGATCGCGAGGTGAATTTTACGGAATTAATCGTCGTACCTTTCGGGCGGCTTTGGTATGTTCCTTTTGAATCGTTGACGGTGAAAGTCGGCGAAACTTATCGACCGCTAATTTCAGCGAGCGCCGAACCTATAACAGTTCGATACGCTCCGATGGCGTCGCTTGCTATCCCCAAAAAAGCAACAGATAAAAGTAAAATTTCCGAAACGCTGGTGATTTACGGTAACTTGATGGGCAAAAATGATTCGACCGCCGCGCTAGACGCAATTGACCGTTACACAAAAAACGGCATGATAAAAAATATAGCGTTGGCGCCGTCGCGTGAAAGTAAAACGCCTGATTTTCCGGGAACGGCGTCGGCGTTTGCGACGCAGGTTAAGCAATTGATTGTTTTGGACGATATACCGGCGATGAATCATAAGTTGCTGGAATGGTCGCCTTTTATGAACGATAAAAATAGAACGAAAAATCCTATTGCGAGTTGGTTGACGCTTCCTTGGGGCGGACCGCAATTAGTTGTTTTACCGGCTTTTCACACGCCGGCGGAAACAGGATTGAAGACTACAAGTTCGTCAAGAACGCCGTTGTTCGCAAATAACGGCAATGATATTTTTATGACGGCGATGACGCTTCAAGCGTGCGGCGCAAAAACAATTTTAATTAGCAGATGGCGACCAGGCGGACGTTCAACTTTCGATCTAGTCGGAGAATTTATGAAAGCGTATCCAGAAATGCCGGCGCCAAACGCTTGGAGACAAGCAATAATGAACGTCGGAATAAAAAAAATTGAAGTCGAACAAGAACCAAGAATTTCCATCACCCCAAAAGACGAAACGCCACTAGCAACACACCCATTCTTCTGGAGCCCATTCATCCTAATCGACAGAGGCGAAACAACAGAAAATAAAGAAACTGATAAATAAGTATAACCGGCGGTATTGTTATTTGGATCTTGGTTGTTAAAATGTTTGGCTTAAATTTTGGTAATTGATTTACAAAATTGGTTGAAATTAAATATTTTTTGTATTTCTGTTTTTTGCTTGTGTTGTTTATTTAATTTTGATCTTTTTTGTTTATTGATTTTTAAACTGTTCTTACTTGAATTTTTTCGTTTACATTTGTTTGCTTGGTTAATCGGGCGGCAGGTTTTGACGTTTTTACGTCGATGAATTTTAATTACGTCCGTATATGTTTTGTATCGTTAAAATTCAAGTACGATCCGTATAATTTAGTATAACTTTCAACAAATTTCAAAAAAATGTCGAAAAAAAAACTTAATGTTGGTATGCTTGGTAGTGGGTTTATGGGACGAACTCATTCTAACGCTTATTGTCAAGTCAATCATTTTTTCAACACGCCTTATCAACCGGTATTAAAGGCATGTTATGGTCGCGCGGAGGACTTGGCGGCGCTTAAAAACTTTCAAGAGATGTGGGGTTACGAATCTATCGAGACGGATTGGCATAAGTTGATAGAGCGTTCTGATATAGACGTTGTCGATGTTGTTTCTCCGAATTTTTTGCACAAAGACATGGTTCTTGCAGCGGCGAATGCGGGCAAAATAATTATTTGCGAGAAGCCGATAGCGATGAATTATGCGGAGGCGGAAGAGATGGTTAAGGCGGTAGAAAAAGCGGGCGTAAAAAATATGGTTTCTTTCAACTATCGCCGTGTTCCCGCAATTTCATTGTTTAAACAGTTAGTCGAGGAAGGTCGCGTCGGTAAACCGTTTCATTATCGCGCTACGTATCTTCAAGATTATACGATTAGTGAAAAAGTTCCTACAGGCGGCACGTCGCTTTGGAGGTTATCGGCGAAAATTGCGGGCAGCGGCGTTACGGGCGACCTTTTGGCGCATTCAATTGATACGGCTGAATGGATAAACGGACCTATCGCGAGAGTTTGCGCGCATACGGAGATTTTTATCAAGGAACGAAAAAATGCGGATACGGGCGAAATAGAAAAAATTACAATTGACGATGCATGTATGTTTATGGCTGTTTTTGTAAATGGCGCAATTGGAACTTTTGAATCGAGCCGCTATGCAAGAGGACGCAAAAATTACAGCACGATGGAAATCAACGGCGAACGCGGCGCGGTATTCTTTAACTTGGAAGCGCCGGAGTATATCGAATTTTTCCGTTATTACGATCCGGAGACGAACAGGAAGATTGAGGATCATTTGACGGGTTGGCAAAAAATTCTAGTTACTAATAGCGAACATCCGTATATGAAAAATTATTGGGTTCCAGGAACGACGATTGGTTATGAGCATACGTTCATAAATGGGCTATCTGATTTCTTGTTTAGTTTGGACGGAGGACCAAAATTTTATCCCGATATGCGAACGGCGGCAAGAACACAAAAAGTTTGCGACGCCGTCATCCAAAGCGCAAAAGAACAAAAATGGATAGAAATAAAATAAATTCCGAAAGGAATTTCTAAAAACCACAAATTTATTTTTATTAACCACAGAGAACACAGAGGAAATTTTTAATTAGAATCAAAACTTTATTTAATATTATAATTGGCTTTTTGATTTAAAATATTTTTAAAAAAATTTTCTCTGTGAACTCTGTGTTCTCGGCGCTTAATAAATAAAAAGCTGTTTTTTGGAAGTTACCCGAATTTATTCTTAATTAACTTTTATTTTATGAGATCAATTCTTGAGACGTTTGACAATTCGTATCCTAATCGTGATTATTTGATAGAGATAGTTTGTCCTGAATTTACGTCGGTTTGTCCTAAAACGGGTCAGCCGGATTTTGGGACGATTACGTTTCAATATACGCCGGATAAGAGTTGTGTTGAGTTGAAGAGTTTGAAATTGTACTTACAACAATTTCGCAACGAAGGTATATTTTACGAAAATATAACGAACCGGATATTGGATGATATGGTTCAACTTCTTTCGCCGCGTTGGATGAAAATTGTATCGACGTTTACGCCGCGCGGCGGTATTTCAACATCGGTTACGGTTGAATATTTACGTCAAAAATAAATCGTCGCTTATTTAAAACTGCTCGTACTTAAATCTGCGTTTACCTTCGCCTGCCTAGTTTTCGGACGGCAGGCTTTTACGCTTTTAAATCAACGATGAATTTCCGATACGACGCGTATAAACAACAGACAACAAATTAACAATTAAAATTTTCCGGTTGTGACAACAATATTTTTGACGGCGTTGACGCTTGTATCTTCGGTTTTAGTGATAATTTGTCTTGCGGTGATTATCGGTAAGGGCGGTTTTCTTGCGAGTGATACGGATCGTGATTTGATGTGGATAATGATTAATGTTTTATTTCCGTGTTTGATATTTGATCGTATAATTCACACGGATGCGTTTTCTGATTTGCAAAATATTTGGTTGCCTCCGTTGCTTGGTTTTTTGTTGACTGTGATTGGTATAGGCGTAGGTTTTTTTGTTGCGTTTGCGTTTAATGTTTCGGCGACGGGTTTGTCGTCGTTTCGGTCGAAGCGTACATTTGCGGCGAGTGTGGGAATATTGAATTATGGTTTTATTCCGGTACCGTTGGTCGCCGTATTATTTCCGAATGACGACCGGACGATGGGCGTTTTATTCTTGCAATATACAGGTTCGGAGTTATCGATTTGGACGTTGGTAATTTTTTGTTTACGCGGTCAATTTAGCAGGGAAGCGTTAGGTAAAATATTGAGTATGCCGATAGGCGCAATTTTAATTGCGGCGCCGTTGAATATAATTTGGCATAGTTCAATTTTGCCGGAAAATTTGAGAACGTTTATTCATCTAGCGGATTTTTTATTTGACGGGCAATGCGGAACGATTCATCTGCTTGGTATGGCGGCGGTACCGATGTCGTTGTTTATGATCGGGCTAACTATGTCAAAATTGCTGACGCTTGACGATATAAAATTACGTTGGCATAAAACATGGCGTATAGCTATCTGGTCGATATTGATAAGGTTAATTATTATGCCGTTTTTGATTCTCATGTTGGCAATTTGGCTGCCGTGTACGATAGAAATAAAACGAATACTAATTATCTACGGAGCAATGAATTCAGCCGTACTTACAATTGCGCTTGCAAAACATAATAACGGATGCGAAAAAACCGCTATCGATACCATAATAAGCAACACGTTATTCTCAATCATAACATTGCCAATCTGGATAGCGCTCGGATTTTATATCATACAATAAAAAACCATGCACAATACGTTTTAAAAAATAGAGAGTAGTTTTTAGAAAACTGGCTAACGATTTTTCGTTACAAAAAATCGTCAAAAGGAACGCAGGTATCTCGCCTGCATTTTAGGATCGCAAGCATTTTGCCTGGGTTCATTCAGATTCGCAGGCGTCTCGCCTTCGCCGCCGGATCGCGGGCGTCCCGCCTGCAAGCGGTTGTACTCAACCGCCAATGAACGAGGGTTATATTAGGTTAGTTTTTCAGTAACTTGCCTTCGCCGCTGGATCGCGGGCGTCTCGCCTGCATGCGGTTGTACTCAACCGCTAATGAGCGAGGTTTAACATCTCAACCGCCTTTTTGGTTGCCTTGCGGCAACATGCAGGCGGGACGCCCGCGATCCGTTGGTCTCGTCTGCTTTTCAGGATCGCAGGCATTTTGTCTGTGTTTCTTCAGATTCGTAGGCGAAACGCATTTGCCGCCGGATCGCGGGCGTCTCGCCTGCAAGCGGTTGTACTCAACCGCTAATGAGCGATTTTTTGATCTCAACCGCCTTTTGGTTGCCTTGCGGCAACATGCAGGCGGGACGCCCGCGATCCGTTGGTCTTACCTGCTTTTCAGGATCGCCTGCTATCCTTCTCAATTTTTTGTTATAAAAAAATTGTCCCTCATGTCCCTCATGTCCCACTTGTCCCTCAAAAAATTGCCGAAACGTAAATTTAACAAATAAAAAACAGGTTTTTAGAAATTATTTTCAGTAAGCCGGATCGTCTTCTTCGTATGAGTCGTTTTCGTTTTCGTTGTAGTTTTCGTCGTCTATATTTTCTATTTGGGGCGGTTGTGGTTGTGCGATGAATTGGTCTTGTGTTGTTATTGAAGGCGTTGTTGTTATTGAAGGCGGCGGCGTTGTGTTTGTTGTGTTTGCGGGCGTTGGCGGAATCGTCGGCTTTGGTTGTGAGATTTTTTTTGGTTCTGGATTTTTTGTCGTAGAATTATTTGTTGCGTTTGGATTTGAATTATTGTTTGAATTTTTATCGGCTGGCGGCAAATCTTTATTCTGCGTTTCCACAACCGGCTCTTCCGCAACCGGCGCTAAATTCCATTCCGATTTTGTCAAAAAAACGCCTAACGTAACTTGATAACGATAATATTTATTGTCTCGTATTTCACTCTTATCCCCCGTTTTAACATCGTGATTGTCCGATCTGAATTTCTCCTCCATCGGAGAAACTATCGAGGAATTACGAAGCAACGACGTAAAACTCATCGACTTGCTCGTTGCGTCCAACGTCAGCGTCTTCAACATCATATCTTTCGCCTCCGGCGCATTGCGACTAAGCCATCCAAGTTGCTCGAACCAGTCTATTTTGTCGTCATGCCAACTTTCTATCGCCTGCAATTGCAACCGCAACGGAACAATCGCCTTCGACTTTTGCTCGAGTTCATTACGCTTCGCCGAAAGCGCCCTGTTCGTATTTACCAGCAAATTTCGCGTGTAAAATCCATAACCGACCCAAACCGCAAGCAACAAAAATATCACAACTATCGCCAAATTCACAAAAAAACGATAACCTATTTTTTCCTGACGCCGTTTAGGATTGCAAAAATCAATATCGCCCTGAATATTCCGCCCCGCCCTCAATGTTGCGCCAATCAACGCCGTATAACGTTCCGGATTCAAAATTTTACCCGCCGCAAAATCATCGCGTAATTTGTCCGACATTTTGACTAAATCAATATTGGCGCCGCGCGACCTTAACGCTGAATATTTCGGATCGACCCATGCGTCAAACATAATAACTTGCGTTCCCAGCGTCTCCGCTAATAAATTTGCCAACTCTATAAATTGCCCGCCGCTGCCGCAAATTACAACATTATCAACCGTCACACCCTGAATTTCATTACGAACCGCTATCATCGTCCGACGTAACTCCGCCGCCAATAACGCAACAAAATCAGGATTGGTAACATCCGACGGCGGACTAATTTTTGGCGATCTTATGAAAACAGGCTCGCCTTGATACAAAACCGTTTGCGACGTTTCGTCAACGTCGAGTTCCAAAAGCAATACAGTCCGCGTCAAATTAAAGCCGCCCGCAAACTTCCACAAATAAGCCGATTCACAAGGACGTAATAAAATACGCCGCAAATTAAGCCCCGACTCTTCGCAAAATTTATTTATCTTCTGAAATAACTCCCGCCGAATCGTCGAAGCAAGCAAATGAACCGGAGCGCTAGCAGAACTAATAGACTTAGACTCGCCGGCAACAATTGCACGATTGCCGCCGCCAACGCCAACGCCGCCGCGACCAGACGAATTAAAAACAGACGGAAAAAGAGCGCTACGAGAAATATTATCAAACTTATTAGTTACAAAAAAATCAAGCGGCGACGTTTGATCGTAAGCGTTGAACTCCTTAACCGCCTGAAAACGCACCAAATCACAAAGTTCGTCAGACGGAACCGGCGGAAAAACCATCGGTCTAACCTCAACATCAGAACGATTAAGCAAAACTATCGTATCAGTCTTGCCAAGACGATTTTTCTGCAAAAATTGAATCAGTTGTTCTTTGACCGGCATACCGCCATCGTTTTTTTGTAACGTAAATTGCCCAGCATGTTCAAAAATCGCCGAACCGCCCTGCATCCGCGCCAACAAAAAACGTAAACGATTCGCTTCCCAAGTTATAGTAAGCCAATTAGACATAAAATTTCCCTTAATAAATTTAAACTGTTCGTAATTTAATTTGCGTTTACCGCCGCCTGACTAACTTTCGGACAACAGAATTTGACGCTCTTAAATTGATGAATTTCAATCACGAACAGTATATCTTTTCGCTAATTTGAAACAAGATAGCCAAATTAAACGGCGCTGTTTGAACTATTACAAAAATGTGGAATAACGCTTTTTGAAAGATAAATAGTTACGAAAATGTTATTATTACAAAAAATCGCATCGTTGAATTACGACGTTCAAGTTATATGTTTTCAACAAGTTAAAATTTATCTTATAAAATTTTTTATTTTTGGCATCGCAATTGTAATTGTGATATTTGTCGTGATTGTGATTAAACTCTAAATAACTAAAAATGTAACTGCGTATTTTTAGTTATTTTTTTTAGAGTAATAATGGTTTTATACTGCTCGTACTTGAAATTCAGCGATTTAAAAGCGTCAAAGCCTGCCGTCCGAAATCTAGGCAGGCGAAGGTAAACGCAAATTCAAGTACGAATAGTTTAAATAGTTAGCGTTTTAATTTTCGATTTACCGTTTGCTGTTTATTTATCTGGACGGCAAATTTTTTTTGTTTTGAAGTCGTTAAAATTCAAGTATGATTTTTATAAATTATGAGGAGATAAAAAATGATCAATATTGTCAATATTAGTAGATTATTTTATTTTGTAAATATGAATTTTTTGCGTATAATTTTTTTGTGGTTATTTTTTTCTTTTTCTGTTAATGCTGCGAAACCTGTCGAGGTTAATTTAGCGGCGGGCGCAGGATTGAAGGACTGTTTGAACGCACAAATTATATTGTATAAAAAGATTGCGCCGGACGTTAAAATTGTGCCGAATTATGAAGCGTCGGGTAAATTACAAGAACAGATAGTCAACGGAGCGCCGGTGGACGTATTTATTTCGGCGAATCAGGAGAAGATGGATATAATTGAAAAACGCAATTTAGTTGTCAAGGGTACGCGTATAAATTTGGTGCAAAATAAGATCGTTTTGATTGTTCCTGCGTCGCGTAAGAGCGATATTCATTGTTTTGCTTGTCTTGGTACGGACAAGTTGCGGGACAAGGGGTTTGCGATTGGCGATCCTAAAGTTGTTCCGGCGGGCAAGTATGCGGTTGAGGTTTTGGAAACGCTTAAAATATCCGGTAAGGTTTTACCGAAAGCTGTTTTGGCGCAAAATGTGAGGGTAGTTTTGACTTATGTTGCGCGCGGCGAGGTTGATGCGGGCGTAGTTTATTATACGGACGCTTTGATTATGCCGGATAAAGTTAAAGTTATTGCGGAAGCGCCGGAAGGAAGTTATACGCCCGCTATCTTTCCTGCCGCAATAATTAAAACAGGAAATAATCAAGAAGCAGGAAAAAATTTCTTAAACTTCCTTGCCACGCCGGAAGCAAAAAAAATATTCCAAAAATACGGATACCAGAATATTAATTCGGAATTGAAAAAATAATTTGTTATGATTTTTTGTTACAAAAAATCGAAGAACGCAACCGTATCGGCTTAAGGATCGCAGCCGTATCGGTTGCAAAACGCCAACGGCAACCGATATACTGCTCGTACTTGAAATTCAGCGATTTAAAAGCGTCAAAGCCTGCCGTCCGAAAGCTAGGCAGGCGAAGGTAAACGCAAACTCAAGTGCGAACAGTTTAAAATTTCATTTTTTATAACATCTGTTCATTAACCTTTAATCAAACATAATTCCGAATTTCGAATTTACTCAATAATCATGGACTGGTCTCCTTTTTTTATTTCTGTTAAGACTTCTTTTTTTGCGACGGTTTTATCATTTTTTCTTGGGATATTTTTTGCGTGGTTTGTGTTGGGTTTTGGTGTTCGGTGGCGTTGTGTATTTGATATAATTTTGAGTTTACCGTTGGTATTACCTCCTACAGTTGTTGGTTTTTTTTTGCTTTTATTTTTTGGTTGGAACAGTCCTGTTGGTCAATTATTGCGTTATTTTGGCTTACGTGTTGTATTTTCTTGGGAGGGCGCTGTCATAGCGGCGACGGTTGTATCTTTTCCTTTAATTTACCGTACGGTTCGCGCTTCTTTTGAGCAGGTTGATATTTCGATATTGGATGCTGCTCGGACGTTGGGTCTTTCGGAGTTTACGATATTTTGGCGTATATTGTTGCCTGTTTCTTTTCCGGGTTGTGTTGCGGGGGTTGCGCTTGGTTTTGCGCGGGCGTTGGGCGAGTTTGGTGCGACGTTAATGATAGCGGGCAATATTCCAGGTCGGACGCAAACGATTCCGGTAGCGATATGGAGCGCCGTCGAGGGCAATGAGATGACGGCGGCGTTAATATGGGTTTTATTGATAGTTTTTATTTCGTTTTTTATTCTTATTCCGCTTAATATATTTGGGGGCAATCGCACGTGAGTATTGATGTTGACATAGTGAAGCGGTTTAGTAATTTTACGCTTGAAGTCTCATTTAGCGTAGGCGACGAGCGATTGGGCGTTCTTGGCGCTTCAGGTTGCGGCAAGAGTGTTATGTTGCGTTGTATTGCGGGAGTTATGCAACCGGATTCAGGGCGAATAGCGATAGACGGTCTTGTTGTATTTGATTCTAAACGGCGGATAAATTTGCCGCCGCAACAGCGCCGGACGGGGCTATTATTTCAGCAATATGCGCTTTTTCCAACTATGACTGTACGCGGTAATTTGGCTATAACATTATCACGGGCGCGGATGCCGCGTGCGGAGTGTAAACGGCGTATTGACGAAATTGCGGATAAATTCCGTTTGACGCAATTTATGGATCAAAAACCATCGCAATTAAGCGGAGGACAACAACAACGCACGGCAATGGCACGAATTTTTATGTCGGCGCCGAAAGTAATAATGTTAGACGAACCGTTATCGGCTTTGGATAGTTTTTTGAGAAATTCTGTTGAAGATGAGTTATTGGACGAGTTAAAATTATTTGGCGGTACGGTTTTATTTGTGTCGCATAATAGAGACGAAGTGTTTCGGATATGCGAGCGAATGTTGACAATTAATAACGGCAAAATATCAACATTTGGAACAACAGCAGGATTATTTCACAATCCAGAAACATTAGCAACTGCACGATTGACGGGAGTTAAAAATATCGCGCCGGCAATTGCGACCGGCGATAATTTGGCAGATGTCGAGGATTGGGGATTGAGAATACATACGGAAACAAAAACGCCAAAAGATAATTTTTTTGTAGGAATACGCGCACACCATATCAGAGAAGCGCTGCCAAACGAACAAAAAAATTGCTTTGATTTCAACGTCGAAAGAAAACAAAGCGAACCTTTCAGAATAAAAGAAATATTAACTGCAATAACAGAAAATAACATTACAAAAAATACAAATTCAAAAATAATAAATAAAACAAAAATACCACTAATAAGATTCATATCCGGCTCGCAAGACCCAATTTTTCCAAACCAAGAATTTCAAACAACAAAACGACTCTGCATCCCGCCCAAACACATTATGATACTAAAAGAAACCTAACCGTTCACGAAGTTTTAGAGATCAGAGATTTAGGGGATAGTTTTCTAAAATTAGATGATTTAGATAAAAAGTTTTTTGTTATAAAAAAATTGTCCCACTTGCCCCTCATGTCCCTCCAAAAATTGCCAAAACGTAATTTAATAAACAAATTTTCGTGAACGGTTACAATTTAAGAATCTAACTTCAAATGCTTCTTAAACTCCGCTAATGTTTCACTATCTGCCGCTCGTTTCAAAAACGATTCCAATTGACGCAAATCATCACAAGACTCAATCGCTTGCGTTACATTAACCGGAATTTTCTTAA
>JAISLW010000357.1 GCA_031277105.1 Planctomycetaceae bacterium
CATGCGGTTGTACTCAACCGCTAATGAGAGAGGTTGACATCTGGGCGTCACTAAAAATTCATTTCTGTCCTTAGCGGGACAAATATTTATTGTAACGAAAATTGTCCTATTAGAACCTACAGATTATCTCTTAAAATTTATCGTTTAAATTTTCGTGAATGGTTACGAATTGTTTTTATTGGTTTAAAATAAAAAACGCCTCAGTGGGCGTCTACAGAATTTGGGAGCCCGAACCGTAAGGGGGAGCCTGGTAGCCGACTTGTGGGATTCGATTCGGCGTTGTGAAACGTGACGAAACGACTATACACGCTGTCGGGCATCTTTTAAACAGGCGCCCATCGGGCAACTTATCGACCCCCCGGATTGTAAGTCCGCGTGGACGACACCACCGAAGCGTCCAATATATTACACCATCAAACAAATTTGACAATGGGGGGGATAATGATAGATCAAAAGTAACCGTTCACGGAAATTTTTTTAACAACGTATTTGTGATTTTTAATTATTCAGTACGCATTTAATTTTTGGATTGAAATTGATATATTGGGCAACAAGCATTAGCATAGGGCGCTGTTCTACGCTAATGCTATTACCCCGATGGGGCGAAATAAAATTAAAATTATCGTTACAAAAAATAATTACAACTGCTCAATAACTACAAAAAATTATTGGGTATCTCTAAAAATTCATTTTTTTTGCAAAAAGGTAGGCGGCGTTTCGCCGAAACGCCGCATTACGGTTTACGACATCAATAAACTTTAATCTTTCACACGTCTAAAATAAACATATTTTAGGCTTTATGAATTATTAAAATTTATTGATAGCATAAACTCCATTGCGGCGTTTCGGCGAAACGCCGCCTACCTGGTCAAATGAATTTTTAGAGATACCCGCTTTTAAATCGCTGAATTTCAAGTACGATCTGTATAAAGAATGAAAAATGAAAAAAATAAAACATCTACCCAATAGTTTAAAACAAATAATTTTTCGTTATACTGTATGGCTCATATTTGCAATTTATTGATTTTAAAGCGTCAACGTTTGCCGTCCGATAAATAGACGGGCGAATGTAAACACAAATTCAAGTATGAAAAGTTTAAAATCTAAACGCCAATGTTAGACATTTTGCAAACGTAAAAATTACAATAAATATTAACCTTAAACTTTAACCTTTAACCTTTAACCTTTAAACTTAAACTTTAACCTTAACCTTTAACCTTTAACCTTAACCTTCAACATTAACAATTTACCTTACAAGGAGTCTTAAATGGCATTATTTGAAATTGAAACTAACTCGCATATCGTAATTGCGTGGTCGGACGATGAAGACGGCGCACGCAATGTTCTTTACAGTTATTATCCTACAGAGGAGATAATTCGTATTACACGTCGTCCTCGCGACGCTTGGGTGATTTCCAAGTCGGCGCTTGGGATAAACGGTAAAACGGCGCCGTGCGATATTGCGCGTGAATGTTTGTCCAAAGCGTCCGGCGACAAAGTCCACGCAATCAGATTGTACATGCACGAAACTGGCGCCGATATTGATCACGCAAAAAAAATTATTGAATCCAATATGGTCATCGGCTGGTAAAATTATTTGAACTGTTCACGCTTGAATTTTCGTTTACCGCCGTCTGCCATCTGCCGTCTGCCGCTTGCCGTCAGATAATTACGCGGACGGCTGTAAACGTAATTCAAGTAAGAATAGTTCAAAACTCTCTCCTTAATTTCGTAAACGGTAAATATTGGGCGGCTCTGAAATTTTGTAACCGTATTACTTTTTTTGTTACTGATAAATTTTAATTATTCATCGCATCTAAACTGTTGATACATTAATTTGCGTTTAGCGTTGCCTGTTTGTCTGTTTGTCTATTTGCGTGGGCGGGCTTTTTGCGTTTTTGTATTGGCTTAATTCAATTGCGATTTTTTTAGATATGAAAAATAAAATTCAACGTCCGCCTTTGAAATGGAAATTGCCGTTATTGTTATTTATCTTGACGTGTATAACGACGACGGGTTTAAGATACGACGGCGAGCAAGATATAGTTCGTCCGTTTGTTCTTCTTATAATTAGTCCGCTTAATCATGCTTTTGCGGTTGAAGGTTGGCATTTGCTTTTGCGGTTGCTTTATGACGGCGTGTCGTTTTCGTTGCCGCTTATGACGATATTGACTTGTCATGAGTTTGGTCATTATATTCAGTCGCGTCGTTATGGGGTTTATAGTAGTTTGCCTTATTTTATTCCGTTGCCATTTGTTCCTTTTGGCACGATGGGCGCTGTGATTGGCATGGATTCGAGTATTCCTAATCGGCGGGCGTTATTTGATATTGGCATATCGGGGCCTCTTGCCGGTCTTGTTCCGACGTTGTTTTTTATTTATGTTGGGGTCAAATGGTCTTATGTTGTTCCGGCGGCGATAGGCAGTGAAATTGTTTATGTTCAACCAATTTTATTTCAATATTTCGTTCATTGGATTTATGGACCGATACCGGTTGATACGACGTTATATCTTCATCCGGTAGCGAAGGCTGGTTGGGTTGGACTTTTTTTGACTTCGTTTAACTTAATGCCGCTCGGTCAACTCGACGGCGGACACGTAATTTACGCATTGATGAAACAAAGAGCGGCATATTTATCATGGTTTGTTTTTTATCTGGTCGTTGTAGTCGTTGTTTATTTACAACTTTTTTGGCAATGGACTTTAATACTAATACTACTTTTAATAATCGGCATATCGCATCCGCAAACCTCCGACGACAATAAATCAATCGGAATAATAAGAACAATTATCGGATGGACTACATTTATCCTAGTATTAGTAGGACTCACGCCAACGCCTTTGAAAATAAACGACGTCGAACATCAAAAAAACGTACCCGCTATCTATTGCTCAAATCAAAACATAACAAAATTATAAAGGTTAGAGTTTAGGTAAGCGTTCACGGTTTTTTATATTTTTGAATTTATTTGTAACTATTTTGTAACTATTCAGTGTTATATTTTGTTTATTTCTTAATGTTGTTTATGTTGATGACTTGTCTTCGTCCCGATAGGGACGGAATTTTCATAACCGCAGGTCTCTGACCTGCGGTTAAAAATCCAAACATAACTCTGCCCCGATAAGGGCAGGACATTTTCGTTACAATAAATCAATAAGTCCTGCCCTTTCAGGGCAGCAAGTATGGGCGGATTTTTACCGCAGGTCGCAGACCTGCGGTTATAACGATCACTATTAATGGTACCGTCCCTATCGGGACGAAGAAAATTCAGCAAAAACATTAAATAATAAAAAAATATCGTGAACGGTTACGGGTTTAGAGAGTAAGGAATAGTTTTTAAACTAGAAATTTAGAATTTAGAGAAATAGATTTTTTGTTAGAAAAAAATTGTCTGAAGGATCGCAGGCGTCCCGCCTGCTAGCGGTTGTACTCAACCGCTAGCGATGGAGTTTATCTCAACCGCTTTATTGGTTGCCGTTGGCAACGTGCAGCCGAGACGGCTGCGTTCCTTCTCATTTTTTTGTTATAAAAAAATTGTCCCTCCTGTCCCTCAAAAATTGCCGGTACATAATTTTTTGTTAAACAAAAATTTCCGTGAACGGTAATAAAATTTTATGAATCCAGAATTACGTTGGCGGCAACGCCTTGAAAATTTGAATAGGTCATTTAAACATTTTGAATTGGCGTGTAAACAGAATCATTATAGCGAATTGGAACTTGCCGGATTGATTAAATCGTATGAGTTGACGTTTGAACTTTGCTGGAAAACGTTGAAGGATTATTTACAAAACGACGGTATCGACGCTAAAACGCCGCGCGAAATTATCAAAAAATCATACCAAGTCGCTTTAATCGAAAACGTAGATCAATGGCTCGAAGCGCTCGATGTGCGAAATCAATTCAGTCTTATTTACGACGAACAAATAGCAAAGACGGCTGTTCCATACGTTAAAGAAACGCTCTATCCGATGATTCAGTTATGCGTCAAAATGTTAAACGAAAAAAAATAACGGAACATGAACGACGGTTTATCAGAAAAATATCGAACAGAAATCCGTTTAATTTTTGAGTCTTGTCCAAAAATTGAGCGGGCGGTGTTATTTGGTTCAAGAGCCAAAGGAACTTTTCGGCGAGATTCAGACGTTGATTTCGCATTGGAAGGCGGCGATCTTGTTCTTTCTGATCTTATGTTTTTGAATGAGAAATTTTCGGAGTCAAATATCCCATTCGACGTTGACCTTTTAATACGCAACAAAATTACAAACCAAAATCTCGAAACGCAAATTAACCAACACGGAATAGAATTTTATAAAAAAAAAATTATGAACGGCGGATATGATTATGAATGGCATTTAGGCGATTTTTCGTCTAATAATGATAAATTGCTTGAAGAGTGTGCGGCGCTTTTTTCGGCTCATTATGGTAAATGGAGTACAAATTCGTCTTGTCTTGCGGGGCAAAATGTTCGTTTGTCAAAAAACAGAATTAGAGAATGGCTCAAAAATCCTAATTCAGCAGTTTATATGGCTCGTAATAAAGGCGAACTTATCGGGTATGCGATTGTTGTGCGTTTGAATATTCCGCAACATGGAATTGCGTCTTGGGTAACTCAATTGGTCGTGCATACTAATTATCGTAATCAAGATGTGGCAAAAAATATTTTATATTCTATTTGGGGATTTTCTGATGATTTTGCGTGGGGTTTAGTTAGTTCAAATCCGTATGCGGTGCGAGCGTTGGAAAAAGCGACAAGACGTAGATGTAATCCGTCAATAATTAAAAAACACGTTAAAAAATTACTTGACGCTTGCGACGGTCAAGTTTCTTATGTTCATGCCGATATAGAAAAATTAGTTGATTGCAATACTTCTAAAATCAATACCGAATTTTTTGTGGATCATTCCGCTATCGACTCCATGTTACAAAACGTAACGACAAACGGCGTAGAATGGCAACTCGGTCAGTTAGACGAAGGTTGGGAATGGTTCGCTTTCACCTTCAAAGAACAAAAACAAATCGCATTGACAAAAAAAGAAATCGAAAAAATGATACAAACGACACATAAAATAAACCTAGTTACGGGAACTTCTAACAAATTCATTCTGCATGAACAAATGAATTTTTAGAAATGCCGAAAGAAATTTTGATTAAATGTCAAAAGTGAATAAAAAAAGTTATAAGTTTAATTGTATTAGATTATGTTTCAAAAGATTATTATTGATAGGTATATTGGTCAGAGTATAGACAAGATACGTTTGGCTTATGGGCGTTATGTTAAATTTTTTCATGATGTTGAGAAACAGAAATATATTCGCCAATGTAAGGAGACGCAATTTCAAGAAGGTTTTTTGCGTGAACTTTTTGTAAACGTTCTCGGTTATAAAATTTTTCCCGAACACGATTACAATATTATCACGGAAGAAAAAAATCAAAATAACGCCGGTCAAGCCGACGGCGCAATTATCATCAACAACGACATCCGCGCCGTTATCGAACTCAAAAATACGCGGACAGTTGATCTGAAACGAATCGAATCGCAAGCATTCAGTTATAAATATCAACATAAAAATGCGACTTACGTTATTACATCTAATTTTGAAAAATTACGATTTTATATTGATAATGCGGTTGAGCATATTGAGTGGAATCTTTTTACACTCACTGAATCGCAATTTGCAACGTTGTGGCTTTGTCTTGCTTATGAGAATATTGCCGACGACTTGCCCAAGAGATTAAAAAACGAAACAATAAGCCGCGAAGACGAAATCACAAAAGAATTTTATAACGTTTATAAACAATTCAAGAACGCTTTATTTTCCGATTTGATTGAGAATAATTCTAACCTTGATAAATTGACGTTATTTTCGTGTTCGCAAAAGATACTTGACCGTTTGGTATTTATATTGTTTTCGGAGGACTGCGGTTTATTGCCGCCGAATACAATCAAGAAAATTATTCGCGAATGGAAACATCTTGACGAGGCGGATGAGTATCGTCCGCTTTATACGCATTTAAGAAAATATTTTTTGTATCTTGACAGCGGCGGCAAAGGGAAAAACCAAAATATTTTCGGATATAACGGCGGTCTTTTTAAACCAAACAATCTTCTTGACAACTTAAAAATATCTGATTTAACGCTTGTTAATTATCTTAATAAGTTGAGTGATTATGATTATCGTAGCGAGGTTAATGTTGATATTCTTGGTCATATTTTTGAAAATTCGCTTGCGGAGATAGAGAAGTTAAAATATGAATTATCTGGAATAGAAGGTTATGAATTACACGATGCAAACAAACGTAAAAAAGACGGAATTTATTATACGCCGCGTTATATTACGTCTTATATTATTTCTAGTACGCTTGGTAAATTGTGTTTTGACAAGAAGTCGGAGCTTGGTTTGGACGGCGATGAATTGTTTGTCCAAACGGGAACTAACGGCAATGACGGTAATAAATCCGGCGTTAAAAAACAAAAGAAAGTTTCAGCCGGTTCGGATTCTGTACTTGCGAAGTTGGACGTTTATCGTCGTTGGCTTTTATCGCTTTCGATTTGCGATCCTGCTTGCGGCAGCGGGGCGTTTTTGAATGCGGCTTTGGATTTTTTGAAGGAGGAACATTATTTTATTGACAAGTTGACGGCGCAGATT
>JAISLW010000058.1 GCA_031277105.1 Planctomycetaceae bacterium
TATTAAAATTTAATAATTATTTTGTACGCATTGCGGCGTTTCGGCGAAACGCCGCCTACCTTGACAAATGAATTTTTAGAGATGCCCAATTGTTAATTGTTTGTTAATTTTTTTGTTAAAAAATTTGTTTATTAAATTACGTTTGGACAATTTTTTTGAGGGACAATCGGGACATGAGGGACAAGTGGGACAATTTTTTTTACAACAAAAAAACTCTTTCTCTAAAACGTCTAATTTTAGAAAAACTATCACTTATCTCTTATCATTTCACTTATCATTATCACTCTATCCTCTAAAACTTGTCGCTTAAATTTTCGTGAACGGTTACCTTTAAATTTAAGTTCAATGTCGTTTATTTGACAAAAGAAGTTTTGCAATTTATTTTAGTTGCATCTTCTTGCGTTGAAGTATTGTGAGTTTCTTGATTGTATTATCCAATTTTTCCATGCGTTTTTATCGAAACCGAAGTTTACGCCGGTCAAGGCGCACAATGCTTTTAGTACTTCGACGTTTTTAACTTCTCTTGTAATTTTTACTTCTTTTGGTTGTCCCCATTGTAAACTTGTCGAGTTTGAGTCGAAAACTCCGCCGTTTGGTTTTATTAGGCGTGTTTCGGTTTGTGTTGTTATTAGTACGTCGATTAGTTGTGGGATTGCGTTTTTTCCGTCTAGTTCTGCGATAGCGTTTGCGGCGGCGTTAATTGCGTAAACGCCGTTTTGCGGTTTTAGTTGCGTTGCGTATAAGCCTATGATTATTGGATGCGATTCTTTATGTTTTCGTAATTCGTCGAAGCAGGTGCGTTTGACGGATGTGATTGTTTCTGTTTGGTTTATTGCCCATCTTGCGATTTCTTGTATTGTTGCGGACGTTCCGATGTTTGACAATGTTCTGACGAGTAAAATTCTAATGTCTGGATTTCGTTCTTTTGCTAGCGCTGTTGCAATTGTGGTTGCGGCGTCGGGGTCGGTTATGGACAGTAGCGTTTTTCGCGAATGAGCGTCGGGCAAGCCGTTTAGGATTGATTTGATTTCTTTTTGCCAATAATTTTTTGCGTTTTTGCGGCGTTCAAGTATCTTGTCAACTTCGATTTGTTGTTGCGTCATCCAGCCTTTGGGCGTTCTAAGTAAGCCTGCGTCTAAAAGGCGTTGTTCGTGAGTTGTCCAAATTCCGTTTGCGTTTTTGGTGTAACCGAGTAGGCGGCGGGCTGTTTCGTTATCGGGGTCTTTTTCGAGTATCTGATTCAAATGTAATTTATTCAATTCCGGCAAATTATTACGTCGGCACCATTCGGCTATTTTAAGGTGATTGTCAATATTGTCTTCCAATATCGGGGCAAAAGTTAAGTATTCCGTCGTCGGGCTAATTGGATTATCTGGAATTTTTCTTGCAATAGCGTCTGAATCAATTTCAATTTCAATTCCGTCGGGGCGTTTAATTTTGTGGGTTTTGTGTGGGATTTCTTTATTATTTATGTGTTCGCCTTCGATTTTGCCGCCGTTTTTAACCAGAAATTTATCGGCGTAAATGATGTTGGGCAAGAAGGTTGGCAACGCATAGATAAAAAACAAAATAAGAATCAAAATAAACATAATTCTGTTCAAAACCAAATTGCAACTTCTGTAACGAATTTTCATTATTCTGATCTCCATTTTATACGGATCGAATTTGAATTTTAACGAATTCAATATAAAAGCGTATTGGAAAAATGATCTGTCGATCAATCAATCTTTTGACGTTTCAATAAAATTTAGTAACCGTTCACAAAATTTCAGAAACGTAGAGATTTGGGGGATAGGTTGTAGGGGATAGATTTATTGTAACGAAAATTGTCCCGTTACGTCTTAAAAATCTTTTGCTTAAATTTACGTGAATGGTTATCGTTCCTTATTTTATGAAAACGTTTATTGAAGGGGTGATTGATGGGACTCGAACCCACAACGCCGGGAACCACAATCCCGTACTCTACCAATTGAGCTACAACCACCATCTTATATTCTGCATGTACTTGAAATCCAGCGATTTAAAAGCGTAAAAGCCTGCCGTCCGAAAACTAGCAGGCAACAGTAAACGCAAATTAAAATACGTACAGTTTAAAAAGGACGCGAAATTATATCAAACTTATTTTTGTCGTCAACCCATGACTTTTTATTCAGAGAACTTCTAAAAACCACAAATTTATTTTTATTAACCGCCGAGAACACAGAGAACACAGAGAAATTTTTTAATTGGAATCAAAACATTATTTAATTATAATTGACTTTTTGATTTAAAATATTTTTAAAAAATTATTCTCTGTGTTCTCTGTGTTCTCGGTGGTTAAATAAAAAAGTTAAATAAAAAATGGTTTTTAGAAGTTTCCATAATTCCGTATTTCGTATTAAAAATTTATGGTAATGTTGTTGTGTTACCGTCGTTTACTTGCGTCATATTTGTTAGTATTTGTTGTTCGATTGTAACAGATACGCTTCTGACGGTAGCGTCGCCTAGCATAAAATTTGCGACTCCAGGGTGATAACTTCCTAAACCTTTTTCGGCGCCGTAACCTTTCATAATTCGTCCTCTTCTGTTTAGTCCGATAGTTGCGATTAGCGAGTCGATATTGTTAATTTGTGTTATGGGATCGTTTGGACTTTGCGCTAAACTTATAATTTTATCGCCTGTATTATTTGCGCCGTTTGTTGTTCTTACGCACATTGCCGTCATTCCGTAATCGGCTCGGTTTGTGTTAAAGCAGCCTCCGTCCCAAGTTGTAAATTTATCGGTTATATCAGTTGTGCCGAGCGCCCAAATCGGAATGTGTTTTTCGCCAAGAAAAAGTTGATTGGAAATACCGTCGGATAGCCATGAAAAATTATCGCGCGGCGTCCAAGTTAAAATTTTATACGTATATTGTCCGGTAATTTCTTCTTCTGGTTTTTCGTCTTGCCAAGTGAAATTTGGCGTTCTGAAAGGTCCGTTATAACGAGCCGCCGAACACCATTCATCTTTATTTGTTACGTGGTCGTTCATACAACCTGCTTGCCATGTTGACATTGCGAGATCGTTTCGTTCTGACGTTAGGAAAACGTAATCGTTTCTAACGCCTGCTTCGCTTGACGTAGGCGACAGCACGCAACGGTTATTTAATCCTTGTCCGCGTCGCGATGGACACCAAAAATATTTGATATTGCTGAGCGATTGTTGATACGACGCGGGTAAGGCGGCAAACCAATCGCTTGCATCGACTGTTTCGGTATCGTTATTTACGCCGTCTGTTAATTTTTGCGGGAAGGCGTAAATTCCGAGTGCGTATGTCGAGCCGGACGGTTTTTCGTAAGAAGTCAACATCGACCAAATTGATTCCTGTTCCATATAAGGCGAAATAAAATAAAGGAAACCGGCGCGCCGACGCAAGAAACCAGACGGCGGAAGACCGTTTTGGCTGTCGTGAAAATTGTGTATTCCTAATGCGATTTGTTTCAAATTATTGGCGCATTGAGTGCGGCGCGACGCTTCACGCGCCACTTGAACCGCCGGAAGAAGGATAGCAATCAACATACCAATAATCGCTATCGAAACAAGAAGTTCGACAATCGTAAAACCCAAAAAATTCTTGTCCCGCAAAAAAATAATCTTCCTTAATACCGTTGATAAACCGGCGTTGTTTTGAGGGTTATTTTGAGCGTTGTTTTTAATGTTGTTTTGAAAAAATAGACGTTGAAATTGACTTGTCATTTTTATTCTCCAATTTGTTAAGTTGTAAAAAACGAAATTATTTTTAATCGTTCACGAAATTTTAGAATTGTAGAGTTTTAGGCGATAGATTTTTTGTTACAAAAAATATTTGTCCGACTTGTCCCTAGCGGGGCAAATATTTATTGTTACAAAAATTGTCCCGTTACACCCTACGCCATATCTCCTAAAATCTTTTGCTAAAATTTACGTGAACGGTTACATTATTTTTAATCGTTTTGAATTGTATTTTTTTTGCAAACTATATTTTTAACTTATTTTAAAAACAAAACAACAAGGGACAAGCGGAACAATATCGATTGAAGGATCGTAGCCGAAACGGTTGCATTATTTTGGATAAAAAATTTCTATTCTCAAACTCCGAATAAAGAATCTACTCGCTACTTCCTATCCTCTAAATTCCTACTAAAAAAATTTGTAAAAAATTTTTAGAAAGTTTAATTATTTTTGTTATTTTGTACGATTGTAGTTTATCCGTTAAAACCGGTATATTCGGTAAAGTTTAACATGACTGCTAACCTTAACCTTTATTTTCTCAAATGAGAGTTGATTATATGTTACGAAGCGCTAATTATTTTTGTGGTTTTATCAAATTATTTTTTTTGGCGTTAATATTTTTTGTATTTATTTTTGGCGTTGATCTTTTTGGCGCTATGTTGCGTGTTGAAAATCTTGTTCGCGTCAAGGGTCAAGAGGGTACAGTGGTTCAAGGTTATGGTATCGTTACTGGATTGAGCGGTACGGGCGATGATTTGAAAAATTTTAGTCCGACGGCGAAATCAATATTGCAGATGTTGACGCGTTCAGGTTTGGCGGAGAGTGATGTTCGCGCGATTAGCGCTTCTCGTAATTGCGCTTTAGTTGAAGTTTCGGCGACGGTTCCGTCTGTTGGCGCTAGGAGCGGCGAGTTGCTTGACTGTTCCGTTACGGCGGTAGGCAACGCAAAAAGTTTAGCAGGAGGCAGGTTATCGCAAATGAAATTATTTGCGCCGATTCCGTTATCGCCGGACGAGTCGCCGATTTTGGGGATGGCATGGGGCAATCTTGCTGAAATACAAGGCAAACCGAATAACGCTTTTATTACAAAAGGCTGCAGATTGACGGCTGATTTTAACAATCCGTATATTAAAGACGGTTGCGTTACGTTAGTTTTGCGACCGGAACATGCCGACATGAGAATGGCGTTCAATATCGCATCAAGCATAAATAACGAATTTAGACAACAAAATAGAGATATTGCCAAAGCGGTTGACGGAAGTTACGTCGTCGTAAGAGTACCAACTGAAAATTGCGGAAATCCAATGAAATTCATGGATCAATTATTAGCAACCGAAGTTTTCATAAATATTCCTATTCAACCGCAAGTGTTAATTGATGAAAAATCAGGAACTATTATTATCGACGAAGACGTGCAAATTAAACCCGTCATTATTTCACACTCAAATTTTGAAGTAGAAATAAGACCGCCCGTAAACCCGCCCGAACAAGAAATAAACCCACAACGATTCGTCGAAGCAGACTCCGAAACAAAATTAAAACAATTCAACGGAGAAGCAGTTACAAACAAAAAATTAAAAGCTTTGCAAGCCCTAATGGACGCACTAAGATTACCGCCAAAAGATATGATCGACATCATAAAATCACTACACCAAAAAGGCGCCATCATCGGCGATGTTAAATACGTAGGAAGTAAGTAAAATTCGGAATTCGGAATTCGGAATTCGGAATTATTTTAATTTGATATTGGTTGTTTTTTAGATGTTTATTTTGGATTTACAATTTAACAATTTATTTTAATTTTATGGCGAAGTATGATAATGTGATAGTTTTGAAGAGTAAGGCGTTTGCATTGCGCATTATTAAACTTTATCAGTATTTGATAGATAAGAAAAGGGAATATGTTCTTGCAAAACAAATACTCCGAAGCGGCACAAGTATCGGAGCAAATATAAGAGAAGCCATTCGCGGACAAAGTAAACCTGATTTTTACGCAAAATTAAATATATCGTTGAAAGAAGCCGGTGAAACAGAATATTGGCTGGAATTATTACACGAAAGTGGATACTTAAATAAAACACAATTTACAAGTATTTATAACGATTGCCAAGAAATCATTTGCATATTAGTCTCTATCACAAAAACTCAAATTAAATAACAACTTCGGAATTATTTAAAATAATTCTTTTTAATCTGTAGATCGCCTTAAAAAGAGATACACAGATAAAAAAATGAATGTAAAACAATTTTAAAAGAATAATATGAATATAAATGCAATAAATAATGTTGAAAAAAATATAACGCAATTCCGAATTCCGAATTCCGAATTCCGAATTAAAAATAATTCGCAATTCCGAA
This sequence comes from Planctomycetaceae bacterium, assembly GCA_031277105.1. Lineage (GTDB taxonomy): Bacteria > Planctomycetota > Planctomycetia > Pirellulales > Thermoguttaceae > WRKP01. The sequence continues at coordinate 6,088 of JAISLW010000058.1, forward strand.
TTCCGAATTCCGAATTCCGAATTAAAAATAATTCCGAATTCCGAATTCCGAATTCCGAATTAAAAATCGTTGATGAAATTTCTATTGGTAATAAGTCGGAAAATAAAGTTGCCAATACTTATTCGCCGCCGAAAAATATACAAAATACTCAACAAAATAGCACAAAAGAAAAAATTGATATTGATAATCCAGACGAACGCGAATTTAGAGAATTGTTTCATAAATTTATCGGACAAACATTATTCGGACAAATGCTAAAATCAATGAGAGCAACACAACAAAAAAATCCATACTTTCACGGCGGAAGAGCAGAAGAAATTTTTCAAGACGAATTAGATAACAAATTAGTCGAACAACTAACAAATTCAACCACAAAAAATTTATCAGAACCAATGTATAACCAATTCCAAAGACAAAGAGGTTAGTTTTTAAATTCGGAATTAAGGAATTAAGGAAAACAGATTTTTCACCCCAATCGGGGCAATCCCAATAACGTAGGGTTTTAACCCTACTAATCAAAACTAATCAAAACGCCTTTTTGCAAAAATTGTCCAAATTGTCCAAATTGTCCCACACGTCCCCCTCGTCCCACGAACCCATTAAATTGACCATTAACAATATAAAAAAATGAACAACCTAATCAATAAAATAAAAATTATATCAAAAATGTTAAAACAAAATTTGTACAAAAAGATCGTTACTATCACGATCTGCATAACTATAATTATTCTCACAAAAACAGAAAATATTCTGCTCGCACAACCAATAAATATTAACGGCAACGGCGCTATTACGTATGGTACTAGCGTCAATGCAGGCGTTATTATTACAGATACTCAATATTGGTATAACGGAACTTCCGCAGCCAACTCTTACATGCCATCAGATGGCAAGTGGTTCGGGCTATCTGGTTTTAATGATCTTGACTCAAGCGCTGGTTATCCGGTAGCGGGAATTTTTTCGACTTATGCAGATTTACAATTAGACTTGGCTGGTAAAACTCTTAATGTTAAAAATAGTTTCACCGGCGGTACTGATAAACTCCAATATATTGCCGCAGGTTTTGGTTATGCTTCGGATGAAACTTTTTTAGGTATGATTACATCTTATAACAACGTATTGAGTAATTTTACTGTCGAATCTACCAGCGGCGCCGCTTATGGTATGCTTTTCACTAATGCAGCTATGAATAATAGTTCTAATATTGGTAGCGGAGCATTTATCGAAGTTGGTAAACTTACGGCGAAAACTGGAAGTACAGACGACCTTGCCATAGGTTTTCAAGCGTTCAATGTTGCGGGGAAGAACATTTCCACTAACACAAATTGGGCAGTTGTAAGTATTGATGAAATTGTAACAGAACACACGGGAACGGGCGGTTTAACAGTTGGTATTTTACTCGGTAATATTAGCGGCGCCGTCGTCGGAAAAATAACTAACAATCAACCGGCTGGTATAAAAATTACAGGTACAATCAATGGCGCTGACGCAATTGCGACGGGGTTTCATGCTACTGAAATATCTGCGGGCGCACACGTACAACTCGGAACAATTACACTTAAATCAGACGGCAATAACAAAGGTAACTTTTTCGGCGTGCAAGTTAATCAAGTCGCAGGCACAGGTCAACCAGGTTCTTCTAATACAACTACGATTGGTCGAATTGCAGGCGAATTGATTGTCGATAAAATATCAATCGGCGAAACATTTTCGGCGAAGTCTGGATTTGGTTTGTTATTGAGAAATGACGATGATGTTAGTACTAATTTTGCGCCAGGAATTACAAGTACGGGATTGGTTAGGCTTGGCGATATTACGATTAAGAGCGATACGGGCGTTGCGGTGGGCGTTTCGCTCGGATATTACAACAGTTTTAAAGATAACAGTTACATAAGCAATACTAAAATTGATTTTGGTTATGCTGAATCTGGTAAATTGGTATTGACGGGCGATATTAATGTGAGCAGTACTTCCGGCGATGCGATTGGTATTTTTGCTGGGCAAATAAAATCTCTTGATGTTAATTATAAAATTATTGCATCGGGCGCTTCATCGTCTAGTTACGGTATCAAAACTGTAGGTAAAACCGAAGGCACAGATTCAACATTAGACAAAGCAAGTATCATAAATATTATTAGCGGTAACAGCGCCGCAGGCGTAATTTCGGGTACGACAAAAAGCGTTTCATTGGGCGCAACTTCCGGCGATACCGTAAACTTAAATGTAAGCAATTGGCTAAATGGTAATAATGCGTTCACAATGGAAGGCGTCGAAATTTTTAATGTTACGCAAAGTAACGATTTCACTACGCAAGCCGGAATACTAAACAGCAAACGCGGAACAGCAACAGTTACAACCGCAAACACCGAAACAATTATTAACAACGGCGCAACCTTAAAAGTTCTGGATACATTTTTTAGCGAAGGCGGTAAACATGTTCTCAAAGGCGGCGGAACTCTTGAAATAAAAGACGACGCAACCAATGTCGGATTTATTGATGATACTCTTGAAATTAACGGCGTAAATGTAGATTTTGCATCCGGCTCACGATTAGTATTTAACTCAACTTCTAATACTCCTACGGTAAAAATTACCAACGGCGCAAACGTTACATTTAACCGCAACGGCAACACGATTGGCGGAATTGCGCGATTCGAATGGTCGTCAACATCGCCAGGATATGATTGGAATGATCATCAGTTAGATTTAACGGTTGACGGTGGAACGTTGAAGTTTGCGGGTAGTTTGACAGGCGGCGATAGCGCTTGGTTTTTTAGTCCGTTTAAGACTTCGATTGGTTCGGGCGGCGCTACGATAGATATTGTTGACGATATGGTTGTCCAACCTGGCACGGTTGAAAGAGCAAACGGAGCGGGAAATATTACTTTAACCAAAACAGGCGACGGCGAATTGAAACTTGTCAAAGATTTTGATCTTGGATCAGGCGGTACGATTTTACTCAGCGGCGGTATTTTGTCCGTAAACGATCCAAGTTCTGCCGGAAACGAAATTATCAAAAATTCTCCTAATCTCCAAATGAGTAATTTATCTAAATTTGAACTCAAGGGATTAAATGCAACATTGAATATTTTGAACGGATCAAGCGGCACGGAAATTTCGCTCGATATAAAACAACTTAAAGTTAATTCCGGTACATTTTCAGGTAAACTTACAGGTCTTGGCAGCAGTCAACTTGTCAAAATGGGAAACGGCAATTTGATAATAAACGGCGACAACAGCGAAATGGCTGGCGCATTGATACAAAATAACGGCACGGTTACGTTGACGACTGACTGGGGAGATCAAACTCACGCCGGACATATTGACCAAAACATAGGTAAAATAATTTTTAACGGCGGCGGCAAGGGCGTTAAAGTTTCCGGCGACGTTACATTCAAAGATAACGTCGATGTTCAAGATAAAATTACCGCCAAGTCTTTTAAGTTGGCCGGCGACGCTGCGACTGTTAGTTTTGACAATCTAAATCCGCTAAATCAAGATTGGGAAAATTTAATTACAGTTACAAATAATTTCGACGACGCTACGCAAAACAAATTAAAAACGTCAGCAGATACGACCGCTTTGCTATATTCGCGAACCGGAACATTTAACGATACATTTACAACTTTTAGCCTAAATTATGAAACGACGTCGCTACAAGATTACGCAACCCAAAACGATATGACCAGGAATTTTAGCCGCGTCGGAATTTTATTAGACGGCTTAATGTCAAAATATCCCAATTTTGCAACAACCATTTATTCACTTCAACAAGAACAAGTAGATGCAGTTTTAGAGATGTTTCTCGGTTCTGAATTAGCGGCTGGCGCACAATTTTTAGCGTTGTCTAGTCCGCAACATCGCGTCTTTAACCATCTCCATAATATTGACCGTTCAACGCCTTCGGGGATATTAGGTCAAACGGCGTTTCGCATTTTGACAATGACTTACGATCTATGGTTTGAAGGCAATTACCGTTCGGAGTCCGTTAGCGGCGACAAGGACGCTTGGGGTTACGACGTGGATCGCGGCGGCATGTTTGTAGGCGTGGATACAAGGTTAGGCGACAGGATAATATCGGGTTTGACGTTTAGTTACGGCGCCCCGCGTATTTCAAACCGCATCGGAAAAATCGCCGCAGACGACATTTCTTTCGGTATCTATTCGCGTTTCCGGCTATTTTGGGAATGTTCGGTCAACGTGTTTTTAGGTTACGGCGTACAAAATTATAAATATAACCGCGCAGGTTACACCACAGATTACAACGGCGACTCTTTATACGCAAGCATGGAATTGATTAAACCGATGCAAGTTTACGCATACGGACAACTCATTCCCGTCGTCGCTATCGACTTCCAAAAATCATGGTCAGACGCATTCGTCGATGGCGACGCCGAATTAACCGACCTCGTACTAAAAATCGGTAAAACAAATATCGACCAAACTATTTTACGCTTCGGATTAAACTCAAAAATCACGCCAACAAGACAATTCCAACTACGAACAAAATTACAATACGGATTACAAGTCGCAGGAGACCTATACGCATCGGCAAATACCTCTTTTGCCCTAAATCCAACAATCACGCAAAATATAAGAAGCATAAAAAAAGGAAGACATAACCTTAATATAGGTTTCGGAACAGACCTATACACCGCAGACGAAACAACAAAATTCTTCCTCGATTACGATTACAATTACAACAAAAGATCAAACGCACACACAATACAATTAGGCGTAATCACAACAAGATAAATTTTAATTCGGAATTTGGAATTCGGAATTCGGAATTCGGAATTATTTTAAAATAATCTGTGTAATCTGTGGATCGTTTTTTTGTCCGCAGATTACGCAGATTACAAGGATTATTTTAAATTTGAAATCAAAATCTTTAATTCCGAATTCCGAATTCCGAATTCCGAATTCCGAATTAAAAAACTCCCCTGCATTCCTGTTTAAAAAGATTTATGTATAATCTGCGGACTTTTTTGATAGATTCTTATCAATTGATTCCGCAGATTATTTTTTTGTGGATAAATTTGAAATTACGGTATAAAAAATTGTGAAAATTGCGTTTAATAAAAAATTTATTATTACGAGGTCAAAATGAAAAAAAA
>JAISLW010000401.1 GCA_031277105.1 Planctomycetaceae bacterium
ATTATTTTAGCCCTAGTGAAGTAATAAAATTTATTAGCGCCCAAAAACGTAATGCGGCCCAAAATTAAACACTGGGCGAAACGCCGCCTACCTGGACAAATGAATTTTTAGAGATACCCTATTGTGTTATGTTATCGGCAAAATTGCATAATAAATTTTCGGCTTTAATAGAAACTAATAATCGGCAATTCGTCAAAGTTGCGGATAACAACGGTTATACAGTTAAAAATTTTTATAACAAAAAATCGTCCCTCTTTGTCCCATTTGTCCCTCCTGTCCAACTTGTCCCTCAAAAAGATTGCCAATAATATCAGAAAATTCCATAAATATTTTTGACGGAAAATTTGCGGCGTGGGGGGATATTGACGCTTGTAATGAATTATGTAGAATGTTGCAATTATCTACTAAATCGGTGGGTTTAGTATGTAATCGGTGGTTTAAGTGTGTTTAGTGTGTATTGACAAAACATTAAAACAATTTTTTAACAAAAGGAGAAATGGAATGACCATTTACAAACGAATTACAGATTTAATTGGCAATACGCCATTGCTCGAACTTTCAAATTATGAGTCGAAGCATAAATTGGACGCTAAAATATTAGCCAAACTTGAGTATTACAATCCAGCCGGAAGCGTTAAAGATCGAATCGCAATCGCAATGATCGAAGACGCAGAATCCAAAGGCGTCCTTAAACCTGGCGCAACACTTATTGAACCTACGAGCGGTAATACAGGAATCGGTCTTGCGTCGGTTGCGGCTTCAAGAGGATATAAAATTATCTTGACGATGCCGGAAACAATGAGTGTTGAAAGACGCAATTTGCTAAAAGCCTACGGCGCACAACTCGTCTTGACCGAAGGCGCAAAAGGAATGAAAGGCGCTATCGCCAAAGCGGAAGAACTACTCAAAGAAACGCCAAACAGCTTTTCGCCAAGTCAATTCGAAAATCCCGCTAATCCAGAAATCCACAAAAAAACAACAGGTCCCGAAATCTGGAACGATACAAACGGTAAAATTGACTTCTTCGTTTCAGGCATCGGAACCGGCGGCACCATAAGCGGCGCCGGAGAATTTTTAAAATCAAAAAATCCAAACCTTAAAGTAATCGCAGTTGAACCTGCGGGGTCGCCCGTGTTGTCAAAAGGCACGCCGGGACCGCATAAAATTCAAGGCATCGGGGCAGGGTTCGTGCCGAAAACTTTGAACACAAAAATCTACGATGAAATTATTACTGTTGAAAACGACGACGCTTTTGCAACAGGAAAAGAAATCGCAGTTGTTGAGGGATTATTGGTCGGCATCTCGTCAGGCGCCGCAACTTGGGCGGCAACGCAAATCGCAAAAAGACCCGAAAACAAAAATAAAATCATCGTAGTAATTTTACCAGACACCGGTGAACGTTACCTGTCAACGCCTATGTTCGCAGAATAAAATCACACCTTGTTTTAAATTCGGAATTCGGAATTAAAAATCTTAACCTCCAATTAAAAATCTTTTTAATATGTGTAATCTGTGGATCGTTTAAAAAACGATCTGTAGATTACGCAGATTAAAAAGATTTTTTTTTATTCTGAATTAAAAAAATTGGCATTGCGTTAAAAATTGGATTTCGTTATACTCCGCAACATCATTGAATTTCAAGTGCGAGCAGTATATTTCAATGAAATTCAAATACGGTCAGTAGTAAAAATTTAAGCCCAAACTAAAACATGTTCAGAAGTAGAGCGATTTTATCGATAACTTTAATATTGATTTTTGATATATTTTCGGCATTTGCCGCCGCTGAATTTTCCGCTTTGCCGGAGCCTGCAACTAAACTCTTTTTTATAACGGCGGCGAATTCGTCGTCTTGCGAGCTTGCAATTCCGCTTATGAAAGAGTTCGCACAAAAAGGTTACAATATTCAGACAATTTCTGTTGCGCAAAATCCTACCGTCTTGAAGCAATTCAATATTACGCGATTACCGGCGTTTATTTTGATTCAAGACGACAAAATTATTGATCGTATTGACGGCGGCTCTGCGCCGGTTGTTTTGAAACCTATGATTCAAGGAATGTTTGACCGTGTTGATCAAGCCGCGCGAAAAAATGTTACAAAAATTTCAACGCCGCCCGCCAACGTCGCCGCCTCAAATCATTACGCAAAAATTAACGAAAACTTAAACTCTACTACAAACTCTAATTTAAACTCTACAGCAATAACAAACTCAAACGCAACATCGACTCCAACAGCGCCGTCAATCTCGCCGTCAACGCCGCTAACTTTCAACTCTAATAACGCTAATAACGTTAATCATACGGATAGTTTTGATAGCGTTGCCGCTTCTGCTTCTGCCGCAATTGCAATAAACAATAATATCGACGACGCCAAACCAAATTTTACAAATTCGGACGTTGAATTATTGAAACGAAAATTCATTACGTCGTCTGTTAAGTTGCGAGTTGATTCTGCCGATGGTCATTCGTGGGGTTCCGGTACGATTATTGATACGCGTGGCGCCGACGCTTTAATTTTGACTTGCGGACATATTTTTCGCGAAGCGGGAGTTGCGGATAATAACGGCAAAATCAGCGTTGAAGTGCATCTTTACGGCGAAAACTCATCGGTGAAAGTTTACGGGCGTTGTATTTATTATGATCTTGAGATTGACCTTGCATTGGTTGTAATTGTTCCGCCTTGTCCTGTTCATGCGATTCCGGTAGCGCCGTCAAATTTTGCAATAAACGCCGGACAAAATGTTATTAGCGTAGGTTGCGACGGCGGCGCCGACCCGACTATCCGCAAGCATGCAATAATGTCAATTAATAAAATCAGCACGCCGTCGTCGAATAAATTACCATTTCATTATATTCAAGTTTCCGGCGCGCCTGTAGGCGGTCGTAGCGGCGGAGGATTATTCAGCGCCAACGGATACCTAATCGGAGTATGCAACACCGCCGATCCTATCCAAAACGACGGACATTTCGTGCCGGCAGAAATTATTAGACGCGTACTCGATCAACAAAATTTATCCGTCGTTTATAAAAATCCATCGCTAAAAAATACAAAATCAAACGAACTCGCAAAACAAAATAACGCTGCAAATCAACACAACGCAAATAACGCCAACATACAAACGCCGCGACCGCCAAGACCCGCCATCGCAAAACCTTTATTGCCAATTGCTACGCAACTCGAAAATAATATCTCGCAAAATAAATCAAAAAATTATTCAGATAATTTCAACTCAAATCAAAATTCGCAAATATCAAATTCCAACGATGAAGTAACTAACTTAAATCAAGTTGAACGGGCGACATTGAGCGAAGTAAAACGACGCTTACAAGACGGCGACGAAGTAATTTTAATTGTCCGTTCCAGACGAAATTTGGAAATGCCAAGCGATGTTATTGTACTCAATAACACGTCTGAACAATTTATCGATACGTTAATACAACAATCGCCCGCGAAATTAACCGTGCAAAACGAAAACGCCCAAAATAACCAAATCATCCTCTCGTCGCATGAAAACGCAAACCAAAAAAACTTGCCGCAACCAGTAACATTCAACGTCCCGCATGAAAAATAAATTTTCGGGAACGGTTGCTTTTGGGGTATGACTTGAATTAGCGATCGATTAGTGTATGATGTAGCGTTTTGTGGGCTGTTTGGATATTGTTTGCAATAATTGATTTTTTTACGGCGCAACCAAACAGATATGTAACTTAATCAAATCACCAATTTAACAAAATAATAAATTATTATGAGCGAGTTTCCTTTTAGTACGGAAAATATTTTAGAGCAATGCGGCGGCAATGCGGCAACCGCTATAATCGTTTTAGATGAATTTCTAAATCAGGCGCCGGCGGATGAGGCCGAAATGCTTGCCGGACTCAACAACAATACGCTAATCACAACAAGCAAAGCCGCGCATAAATTAAAAGGCACCGCAGGCGTACTCGGCGCAGAAAAATTACATGCTATTTGTGCAGCGCTAGAAATCGCGGCAAAAGAAGAAAGAACAGAAGACGCAAAAAAATTATTTGCCGACTTACAAACAGAATCAAAACGTTGCGTCGAATACGTCCCAATAGCGCAACAAAAATTAAAATAAAAAACAACATTCTCATAACGCGCTAATAAATTGTTCATACGTAAAATTCATGTTAAACCGCCTGCTTATCTACCGAAAAGCAGGCTTTGCCGTTCGCAATCGAAAAATAAAAATAATACTCGAAAATTATTAAATTTTTCTGTCTAATCTGCGTAATCTATGGATCGTTTTTAAAGCGAATTGCAGACCACCGGATCGCGGGCGTCTCGCATGCACTTTGCCGCAAGGCAAACCAAAAGGCTGTTGCGATCAAAACCTCGCTCACCAGCGGTTGAGTACAACCGCATGCAGGCGAGACGCCCGCGATCCTGAAATACAGGCGTCTCGCCCGCGATCCTTCAATCCGTCCCTAAAAAAATCTTTCTAATCTGCGTAATCTGTGGACAAAAAAATTCGATCCACAGATTACACAGATTAAAAAGATTATTTTAAATTTGAAATCAAAATC
>JAISLW010000417.1 GCA_031277105.1 Planctomycetaceae bacterium
AAAGGTTAAGTAAATTTTAGTAAAATTTATTGCGATAAAAAAATTTTCCATTGACAATCAGAAAATTAACACGCAATAAACACAATTTTAATCGCAACAAATTCTAATTCGCAAAAAACTTTTTTGCGTAAGTTAAAAAATTAAATTCGTCGCAATTAAACCAAACACATTTTTCGTTACAAAAATTCAAGAGCAAAAAAAATTTGATCTACAGATTACACAGATTAAAAAGATTATTTTAAAAAATCTTTCTAATCTGCTTAATCTGTGGACAAAAAAATTGATCTTTTTTGATCACAATTTTTGTAACACGAGGGCGGTAGTATAAATCATTCTGCAAAATAACACAAGACCAGTCTGCAAAATTTTTCAGAAAAATTTTTTTGGATCGAAAATTTTTTTAGGGACAAGTGGGACATGAGGGACAAATTTACAAATTTACAATTTGGCGGCGCGTAAGCATTTTTAAAATAGTTGTTGTTTATTTTTTTCGTATTCTGTTTTTGCTCCGAGATGTATGTATCCTTTTTCAGTTAAGCAGCGTCCTCGCGGAGTTCTTAGCACTAACTCACTTCTTAACATAAACGGCTCAACTTCATCTATCAACGTGTCCGGCGTAACATTCATCGTATGCGCTACCGATTCTATCCCGACAGGTCCGCCGCCAAAAACTCGCAAAATCGTTTCCAAAAATTTTCTGTCCAAACCGTCTAAACCCAACTCGTCTATACCTTGCATCCGCAGCGCATCCTTCGCAACCTTGACGGTAATTTTACTATTCGCTTCCGCATCCGCATAATCCCTTACCCATCTCAAACGATTGTTCGCCAAACGCGGCGTCCCGCGACTCCTAATCGCTATCTCATACGCCGCATCATCGTCAATCGGAACATCCAACTTCAACGCATTACGCTTCACTATCATCGCTAATTCGTCGATATTGTAAAAATCCAAATGCTCCCTCATCTGAAACCTATCCCTAAGCGGCGCCGAAATTAACCCCGTCCGCGTTGTTGCGCCAATAAGAGTAAAATGTTTCAAATGAATATTCATCGTCCGCGCATTTACGCCTTCGCCTAACGTTAAATCTATCCTAAAATCCTCCATCGCAGGATACAAAAATTCCTCTACCGACTTCTGCATCCGGTGTATTTCGTCAATAAATAAAACCGACCCTTCTTCCGCATTAGTTAAATAAGGAATAACATCCTTCGGCGCCTTCAACGTAGCGCCGTTGCCTATCTGCATCGATACGCCAAGCTCGCGCGGAATACACGTCGCAAAAGTCGTCTTGCCAAGACCAGGCGGACCGTCAAAAAGAATATGACCCAACGCCTCATTACGCTTACGCGCCGCACGAATCGAAATCTGTAAACGCAAAAATACCTCGCGCTGACCTATCATGTCATTCATCCGCTGAGGTCGAAGCAATCGATCCTCCTCAACCAATAAATCAGATTGAACACAACCGCCAATAACCCCGCCGTCAGATTGAACGTCGTCCGATTTAACATCGCCCGACACAAAAATTGCCTCACGCATAAAATCAAAAAAATAATTTGTAAATAATAATAATAATAATAGGGAACTTCTAAAAACCACAAATTTATTTTTATTAACCACAGAGGACACAGAGAACACAGAGGAAATTTTTAATTGGAATCAAAAAGTTATTTAATATTATAATTGACTTTTGGATACAAAATTTTTTAAATTATTCTCTGTGATCTCTCTCTATGTTCTCGGCGCTTAATAAACAAAAACTGGTTTTTAAACTGTTCGTACTTTAATTTGCGATTTACCTTCGCCTGCCTAGTTTTCGGACGGCAGGCTTTGACGCTTTTAAATCGATGAAATTCAAGTATTAGCTGTTTAGAACTTACCTACATTCTAATTTTGTGAACGGTTACTGTAAATTTTTGTATTGCGGGCAAAGTGAATTTAGTGGGCATGTTTGGCATTCTGGTTTTCTTGATTTGCAATTATTTCTTCCGAGTTGAATTAGCGCATGACTTAAAAATTTCCATTCATGTTGCGGGAAAACTTCCATTAAATCGCGTTCAACCACATCCGGCAACTTGCCCGCCGAAAGCCCCAACCTATGACTCAACCTAAAAACATGAGTGTCAACAACAAACCCCGCATTTATCCCAAATCCGTTGCCTAACACGACGTTCGCCGTTTTGCGTCCGACTCCCGACAAGGTAATAAGTTCATCCATCGTTTGAGGAATATTGCCGTTGAAACGTTTGATAATTTCGTTTGCCGCCGCTTTGATATTTTTTGCTTTATTTCGATAAAATCCCGTACTCCTAATTAACCCCTCCAATTCCTCCGGCGATAAACCCGCAAAATCTTCAGGTTTATTATATTTTTGAAACAATATCGTCGTTACCTTGTTCACTTGCACGTCCGTACATTGAGCCGATAAAATCGTCGCAACCAATAACTCAAACGGCGACCGAAAACATAACGAACAATCAGCGTCCGGAAACGACTCCCGCAACTTAAATAATAACCGCTCCGCAAAACGTTTCTTAACTTCCTGAACTTTATTATTTTGATTTTTGCTATCTTGAATTTTTATTTTTTTAACCGGCGATTTGCACGATTTTAAACTGCTCATAGTAAATTTATTTGTAACCGTTCACGAAATTTTGTCTAGGAAAAATTACGTATTGGCGATTTGCGGGACAAGTGGGACAGGAGGGACAATTTTTTTTGTAACAAAAACATATCCTCTAAATTTCTAATTCCTAACTCTTAATTTAAAAAAACTGCACCCTGCACCCTATTATTTATTCGGTTTTAGTTCGTGCCAGACTGGCGCTAGCGTATCTAGTAATTTTTTGTAACGATTATATTTTGCGTTGTATATTTCAGCTAATTTTGGGTTCGGTTTGAATTTTCTTGAAACTTTTACCATATTTTCACATGCTTCGTTATAAGATTTATACAATCCTGCTGCGACGGCGCCGCATATTGAAGCGCCTAAGCAACCTAATTCAGTTCCATTTGGGATTTCTATTTGGATTTGCAAAATATCAGCAAACATTTGCGCCCATACGTCGCTATTTACGGCGCCTCCTGTTAATCGAATAGTTGCCGGTTTATTTATGAATCGCAACAAACGTTCCAGATGCCATCGATGTCCGAAAACTACGCCTTCAAATACGGCTCTCATTACTTGCGATCTTGTATGCCGTCCGTCAAGTCCGAACAGACACGCTTTAGCGTCCAGATTAACCGGATTGCCGTAAAGAAAAGGAATAAACGTAATACCTGTATCAGTCGCATCAGTCAAGGAAACCAATTCGCTACAATGTTCATAGATGCTTTTTGTCATTCCTTTAATTTTGAGTAGTTCTTTATCGCCTTCAAAAAATTGCGTAACAAACCATTCGAGATTACTTGCCGACGTAGCGCTGCCTTCTAGGACAAGATAATACCCGTCGATACTATAACAACTTGTCATAAAAACGTCGCGGTCAATAACCGGCTTACTTGAGATAAATTGGTTATTTCCCCACGTTCCCGCAACCATGCAAAACCTCGACTCGTCCGTCATTCCGACCGCTAACCCGCATGCGTCAATATCAAACATGCCGCCCGCAACCGGAGTACCTTCCGCTAACCCCGTCAACTTCGCCGCTTCCGCAGTTATTTTTCCGCAAACATCTGCGGAACGCTTAAGCGGCGGCATAATATGACGCCATTCCGAAAGCCCCCACGCCCGCAATACTTCATCATCGTAATCGCCTGCGCCAACGTCAATCAAACTCGTCGCCGACATATCCGTCAATTCCATATACGCCTCGCCCGTAAGACGATAACGAATAAAATCCTTAACCATAAATAAATATTTCACGTTTTTCATGGTTTCAGGTTCGTTGTCAATTAGCCAACGGAGCAAAGCGTTTGGTTGTGCAGCCCAAAGCGACTGCATCGTTTTAGGCAATATCTTGTCAAGTACATTTTGCGAAATCCAGTCTTCAATATACCGGCGGGCGCGTGCGTCGGAAGAAATGATTCCATTACGCGCCGGCTTATCGTCTTTACCCACAAGATATAACCCGTTGCCATGACCGGTGCAAGTTACAGCCGCAACCGCCGCCGGATCTATTTGAGATTTCTCAAGCGATTCCCGCAATACGCGACAAACGTTTGCCCAAAGCGAATCCATGTTATTTTCAGTCCAACCGGAATGCAAATAAATATGGTCAATTTTAACGCCCGAAGAAGCGTACTCTTTACCGTAAACATCAAAAATCGCAGCCTTAACCATTGTCGAACCGCAATCCACGCCTATCAAATATGCCGCCGTCATAATCAAAATTATTATTAAAAAGGTTTTGAAAATTCATAATTCATAATCATAAATTATGAGTAAATTGTAACATTCCCGCACAAAGAAACATTGTAACCGTTCACGAAAATTTAAGCAAAAGATTTTTTAGCGGATAGCGGGTAGGACAAATATTTATTGTTACAATAAATCTCGCCTACACGCTATCGCCTAAACCCTATCATCGAAAATTTCCGTGAACGGTTACGAAACATTTATAACAAAACTTGAAATTCTATCAAGGTAACTTCTATACAGATCGTACTTGAAATTCAGCGATTTTAAAGCGTCAAAGCCTGCCGTCCGAAAGCTAGGCAGGCGACGGTAAACCGCAAATTAAAGTGCGAATAGTTTAAAAACCTGTTTTTTTATTTAAGCGCCGAGAACACAGAGTTCACAGAGAATAATTTTTTAAAAATATTTTAAATCAAAAAGTCAATTACAATATTAAATAACGTTTTGATTGCAATTATACTGCTCGTACTTGAAATTCAGCGATTTAAAAGCGTCAAAGCCTGCCGTCCGAAAGCTAGGCAGGCGAAGGTAAACGCAAACTCAAGTACGAATAGTTTAAAATTTTCCTCTGTGTTCTCTGTGTCCTCTGTGGTTAATAAAAATAAATTTATGGTTTTTAGAAGTTGCCCTTTGGTATTTGGTTAATTATATGATTTCATTATTTTGATTTTTTTGTCTATTGATTTTGTGATAGATTCTATTTTTTGGTAAACGCCTTCTCCTGGAAACGGCGCCATTAGGACGCACAAAACGGGTTCTACGGGCAAGATAAAATTTGTTGAATTTACGTCGATTAAATCCATTGCCAAGCGCCATTCTCGTATTGTTTTCTCTATTTCGTTTTCAAAATCGGACATGTTGTTGCAAGCGACTGTTTTCTTATTAACTTGATTATCTTTAATTTTACTGGTATCAATTGTTTCGATATTACACGCAAAATTTTTTGCAATTTCTGCATTTTTCGGATCGGGTTCAAAAGAAATAATTATTTCGTATTTTACTGGTTGTTTTATTATGTTTATTGTATTTGATTTATTTTCGTTTTCGTTGTTTTGTTTCAAGTTATCATCAACTCGTTTAACTTCCGGCTCAATTATTTTTGTTTCAATTTTTGCGTCGTGCGTTTCAGTAACCTTGCTTGTAATTTTGCCCGTATTATCAGCGTCGCCGTTAGATACAATTCCCTTGCCGCCAGGTAAAAAAGAACCGCCGCCGCCAAGACCAAACTTAAATAAAAGATAAATCAAAATTAAAAGAAGCAAAATTAAAATAATTATTATTCTATTTTTGAGTCTAATTAAACGTGAAATTAAACTTGTTGCGGGTTTAGTTTTTTCGTGTTGTTTGGGTTCGTGTTCCGGCGCTTGTTGCTGTTGTTGCTGTTGCTGTTGTTGGTTTTCCGGCAAAGGTAATTCTGTTGACATAATTTTTTTCCTTTAATTATTTGCGATCTTGTGGGACAAGAGGGACTTTAGGGACAAATGGGACAATTTTTGTAACAATAAATTTTGGTAACCCTCCACGAAAATTTAAGCGATAGGTTTTAGGGTGTAGGGGGTAGGGGATAGGGGATCGGGGGATCGGGGGATCGGGACAATTTTTGTAACAATAAATATTTGTCCCGTTAAGGACGCAATGAGGGTTAAGGTTGTATTGACATGTTGTTCTCCTAGCGGGACAGATAGGATAAATATTTATTGTAAATAAATCTATCCCCTACCCCCTACACCCTACCCCCAACACCCTACCCCCTATCCCCTACACCCTACCCCCTATCCCCTACACCCTACACCCTATCCCCTACACCCTAAAATTCTACGTTTCTAAAATTTCGTGATCGGTTATAGTTTTACAATCCTAAATTGATGTTGTACAGGATAACGATTTTTATTTCAAAAGTTGTTTCGATATTTTTGATTCTTTTTGGCGTCCATTGGCTATCGAATCCTGCGTCGCTAACGAGTAATACGATAGTCATTCCGGGCGTTATTTCTGGCGTATCTGACGGGTGATTTGTGTTTATGAGTTTTATTTCTTTTTTTGGTTTTCCGTTTGCGTCTAGCAAGAAGCATTTGTCGTAATTTTGCCCTTGTGCGGTTTCGGCGTATATTAAAGTTAATCCTTTGAGTAATTGCGATGCGATAATTCGTTGTCTTATGATTTCGGCGTCGGTATCGAGTCGTCCGATTTCTTCGTCGCTCAAAGCGGTTCGGATTTCGTTGTCGTTGATAATTTGTGAATTTGCCATACAAATTACCAGCAACCCGAGCATTATCAAAACAATATCCAATAGCGCCACAAGACGACAAATAACGCTGCGAAATCCCATGCGAACTCCTTATATTTTTTAGGGCGTAGGGTGTAGTGGATAGTTTTTTGTAAAAATTATTTGTTCTCTAAATTTCTGATTTTAAAAAAACTATTTCCTAATTCCTTACATTATCATTCGTATTCGGCGAATGATTTTCCTTGTTTTATGATGAATTTTTGTTTATCTGCTTCGACGTGAATTTTATCGAATTCGATTTTTTCGATAATACATTCGACGCCTTCTAATTGGAACGATTCTCCTTCGTGTAATTTGTATTGTTTTCCTGCGGATCGGTGATCGATCCAGACTTGTTTTTTTCCGTTTATTTCTAGTATTGCGATGACGTAGCAATATGGCGCTTGGTAGAATTGCGGCGGTTTTGGCGGCGGCGGCGGGGGCGGCGTTTGTTGTTGCGGCGGCGTGTAAGCGGAGAATAATTTACGCGTTTTGATTTCGTTGAGGATTTTTTTTTCTTCCGGCGTAATTTTAATTTTATCAGCAGGTACGACGCGTAGCGTCCGGTCGGATTGGGATTTTGTTATTGATACCGCTTCGATTTTTATTGAAACATCCATAAGATTGGAGTTGTTGATCGGTTTGGGTGAAATTTGGCGGACAAGATGCAGGTAATCTGTTTTATGGAAGCGGCGCAAAAAATCTGCTATCTGTTCTAACGTGCCGCGACAAGTAAAGGTGAACTTATATTGTTTATAGTAACCTTTTTTGACCGTCTGTTCGGAAGCGCTGCTGATTTTGCGTTCTTTTAAGCCTACGGAGTTAGCGGTATCGATGACCCAATTTTGGTATTGTGATTTAACTGTTTCGCCTGGGGGCAATGATTGTTCGTTAAGTTCGGCGAGTCGTTGGCGGATATGTTTTTCGTCTTTAGTTTCGATTTCAAGTTTTTTTATTGCGTCTTCGAGTTTAGATTTCTGATTGCGCAATTTTGTTATAGACGAATTAAAATAGTTGTAGCAAAAAGGAACGACTACGCAAACAAGCACGACGGCTGCTAAAATCAACAAAAGCCGCTCGCGCTTTTCTTGAGTCGATATGTCAAAAATACCGTTCATAAAAATTAATATTTGTGTTGGTAAGTTGAAATTGGATGATGGTAATTCAGAATATAGGGGAAATAATTCAGAATTATACTGCTCGTACTTGAAATTCATCGATTTAAAAGCGTCAAAGCCTGCCGTCCGAAAGCTAGGCAGGCGAAGGTAAACGCAAACTCAAGTACGAATAGTTTATAATGTTCGTACTTGAATTTCAAGTGCGAGTAGTATAACCTCTTTTTTATTTTTCAATATTACCCCCGTTCAGATTATTTGTAAAAACGAATTCGGAATTACGTAAAAGAATAAACGCAACAAAAACGATTGCGATCCGTCAACCGACACGGTTACAATCATTTAATCACGAATCTCGAATACAAAATACCGAATGACGAATCACGAAAATTTAAATCGTCGTGCAAGGTTACAAAATCCCTTCTATTATATTGTAAGTAAATGTGTAGAATATTGTCTTTTCGTTTTGGCATTGCGGCGTCAAAAAATATTTTTAGGGATTTGAAGGACAAGTGAGACAGATGAGACAAACTTATACAATAGGCATTAGATCATCTCTACAAATTCATTTTTTTGTAAAAAAGTAGGCGATGTTTCGCCGAAACGTCGCAAGAGATTTTATGACGCCAATAAATTTTAATAATTCACAAAGGCTAAAATATGTTTCTTTTAAGTGGAAGAAGTATTAAAATTTAATAATTATTTTATGTGTAATGCGGCGTTTCGGCGAAACGCCGCCTACCTGGACAAATGAATTTTTAGAGATGCCCATTAGTATTTGTCCCGAATACTTGTAGCCGATACGACTGTTATATTTTTTGTCCCATTTGTTCCACCGCTAGCGAAATTTAGAAAAATAAAATATTCCAAAATCACAACTTTAACAAACTTAAACAAACTTAAAAACTTTAACATAAAAGAAAGGATAGAAAAATGAATTTTAGAAAACTTGGTTCGAGTGATATAGAGGCGTCTGTTATTGGATTTGGCGCTTGGGCGATTGGCGGTTGGATGTGGGGCGGCACGGAAGAACAAGACGCTATCGACGCAATCAATACCGCTATTGATAACGGCGTCAATTTGATCGATACCGCGCCGATGTACGGATACGGACGATCCGAAGAAATTATCGGTAAAGCCATCAAAGGTAAACGCAATAAAATTGTTCTTGCGACCAAATGCGGACTCGTTTGGGATACCTCCGATTGGAAAGAAGGCAAAGGCGAATTACATTTTTACAGCGATAACGATACAATCGTTAAAGAAAATAAAAATACAATTCGCGTCTATAAATATCTGCGACCGGAATCAATCCGAAAAGAAATTGAACAGTCGCTTAAACGACTCAATACGGATTACGTCGATTTATTGCAAACGCATTGGCAAGAAAACACAACGCCACTAGAAGATACCATCGGCGAACTCGAAAAACTAAAAAAAGAAGGAAAAATAAGAACCATCGGATGCTCAAACGTCAACCTAAAACAACTAAATATCTACATCAAATCAGAACAATTAGACGTTGACCAAGAACGATTTAGCCTAATCGATAAAAATATTATCAACGACGGCTTACTCGACGCATGCGACAAAGCAAACGTAAGCGTTTTCGCATACTCGCCGCTCGCAAACGGATTACTCACCGGAAAAATTACGCCGCAAAGACAATTCGGAAAAGGAGATTTAAGAACGACAAACCAAAGATTCAGCCCCGAAAATATTCAAAAAATAAATAAAAAATTAGAACTACTATCGCCAATCGCAAACGCGCACAACATAACAATCACACAACTCATCATCGCTTGGACTGCCGCAAAATA
Organism: Planctomycetaceae bacterium; assembly: GCA_031277105.1. GTDB lineage: Bacteria > Planctomycetota > Planctomycetia > Pirellulales > Thermoguttaceae > WRKP01. Next base: position 9,562 of record JAISLW010000417.1, read on the forward strand.
TAAAAAAATGCACGTCCTATGCGGAATGAGAAACACAAAACAAGCCGCTGAAAACGCAAAAGCAGGAAATATCACCCTAACCGAAAACGAAACAAATGAAATCGAAAATAAATTTAAAGAATAGTTTTTTTGATCGAGGGACAAGTGGGATATTAGGGACAAAGGGGACAAATTTTTTGTAACCGTTCACGGAAATTTTTTTAGCAATTATGTATTGGCTTGGCGATTTGCAACTATTTAGTACGTATTTATTTTTTTGATCGAAATTTGTTTATATTAGCCCCATCGGGGCGAAATACAATTGGGTATCTCTAAAAATTCATTTTTTTGCAAAAAGGTAGGCGGCGTTTCGCCGAAACGCCGCAATAGAGTTTATGATAGCAATAAATTTTATTACTTCGCCACGTATATACTGCTCGTACTTGAAATTCAGCGATTTAAAAGCGTCAAAGCCTGCCGTCCGAAAGCTAGGCAGGCGAAGGTAAACGCAAACTCAAGTACGAATAGTTTAAAATACATCTATTTTACACGTTATGAATTATTGAAATTTAATAATTATTTTGTACGTAATGCGGCGTTTCGGCACGGTGTTTAATTTTTTTAGCCGCCTACTTGGACAAATGAATTTTTAGAGACGCCCAAATGAAAATTTAGAGACGCCCTAATGAAAATTTTGATTTTGTTTTTTGTTTTTGTTTTAATTTTAGTTTCGGTATATTTGCAACAAATAATATTATTGTTGTTTTTGAGCGTATTTATATTTTTGTTGTTTTTATATTTTTGTTTTTTGAGCGGTATTAGTTTATTTATTTATGTTCCTTATGTTTTTATTTTTTGTTTAACGTTAAATTATATCTTGGTCAAGTTGTATATTATTCGCGCGGTTCGGATACTATTGGATAACGAATTTAACTTTTATAATTCCGAATATGAATTTATTCCAATTGATACGGGCAATTTTACGCAAAACGATCTCGACTTTTACGAAGCAAAACAACACGAATTAGAATCGTTAGGCTTCAAAACGATAGGCGATTTTGAAGGCGTTCATTTTTTGCGGAATTTTTCGGGCGCTCGTTATTTTTGCCGTTTATTTTTGAACGATACGAAAAATATTGTCGCCGTAGTTTCACAAAATAAATTGTCGCATAAATTGCGTTTTGTCAAAAACGATTATCGTCAAGTTACGTTTCGGACGGAATTTTCAGACGGAACATTTTTTGAAACAAATAATATGTTCGGAATAAATTTATTAAACGACGTCGACGGAATTGTTTCAAATAAACTTAATCCAAATGAACCGCTAGAAAAAATGTTGACAACGCACGTAATTGAAATCAATAAAATTTCCGCTACAAAAAATACCGACGCTATTACTTTGCAAAACGTCGATGAAATCATCGAATCAGACAAACGCTCTTTTAACATCGCTCGTAATTACAGAAAACAAAACAAAGGATTGACCGAAAACGAAATAAAACAAATTTTACAAAACAACAAACAACAACAAGCAGAATTTATAACAAAAACTTTCATTAACGAATACAAAAAACAAAAACAAAAACGAAAATTTTAATTCGGAATTAAAAATTTTATTTATTAAAAATTAAAAAAATCATGACAACAGAAAATCAAGATCAAAATCAAGATCAAGATCAAAATCAGAATCAAGATCAGGATCAAAATCAGAATCAAGATCAGAGACCTCAAGACGTGCCTTTACCGGAGCCGTCGTTGTTGACTCTTATTACGGGTCTTGCTTCGCAGGCGATGGTATCGATGGGAATGTTTCCGGATCCTAGCGGCGGTCAATCGGAAATAAAATTACATCAGGCAAAACATTTGATCGAAACAATTGCGTTGCTTGAAACTAAAACCGAAGGCAACCGCACCGCAGAAGAATCATCGAAACTTGCCAATCTTTTACACGAATTACGCATAATATTCATCGCCGCACAAAAAGAACAAGAAAAACGCAAAAATAAATAAAAAAGGTAATACGCTAAAAAATTCCGTGAACTGTTACAAACTATTTTTAAAACTAATTCCGAATTCCGAATTAAAAAAATAATCTTTCTAATCTGTGTAATCTGTGGATCGTATTTTTTTGTCCGCAGATTACGCAGATTAAAAAGATTATTTTAAATTTGAAATCACAATCTTTAATTCCGAATTCCGAATTCCGAATTTGAATTACCAACAAACCGTAACCGTCTTTTTAATTTTTACGATACATGACATGGTTTTTAAATAATGGGCATGATAAGACTTCGCCTAGCGCCAAATTTAGCGTTAGTAAGGTATTGAGTTTATCAGGGATAGGCGTATGGAGTTGTGATATAGAGTCGCGGGCGTTGTATTTTGTTCATGGATTTTTTGAACGTTACGGCTATACTCATTTGGAAGTTGAGAGTATTACGCTTGACAACTGGCTATCGTTAATTTTTCCTGATGATCGTATTTATGTGAGTGGTCATTTGCAGGAGTTTTTTAGCGGCGCTAGCGGCGGCAATATTGATTATATTTGTCGTTTAATATCGAAGTTTAGCGATAATCCTGTTTGGGTTCATATTCATGGGATAGCGTTTTCGGTTGACACCGACGGCGTGCCGATACGCGCGGGCGGCACGATACAAGATATTACGCGTATAAAAGAGGCTGAACGGTCGCTTGAGATACGCGATAAATTGATGGCGGCAACAAATGAAGTCGCTAAAATTCTGCTTGACGAGGACGTTGATTTTTCCAAACAGGTTTGGCATACTCTTGAGATACTTGGCAATGCTACCGGCGTAGACCGCGTTTATGTTTGGCGGAATCATACGGGCAAAGACGGGCGGCTTTACACGACGCAAATTCACGAATGGTCAATAAATGTCGAGCCGCAACAAGGTAAAAATTACACGATTGATATTCCATTTGACGAAGCGATTCCGACTTGGCGTGAAATTCTTTCTTCGGGCAAGTGCGTAAATAATTTTGTGCGTCTTATGCCGGAGGCGGAGCAGAATCAATTGCGGCGGCGCGGTATAGCGTCTATTCTTGTTGCGCCGATAATGTTTAACGACGATCTTTGGGGATTTATCGGATTTGACGATTGCGTTCATGAGCGGACGTGGAGCGACGTCGAAGTCGCTATTTTGCGTTCGGCGGGAATGCTTATTGCAACGGCGATTATACGGCGAAAAACAAGGGAATCGCTAGAAACCGAACAGGCGTTAATGAAGCGGATTTTTGAAACAAGTCCGAACGGGGTCGTGATTACGACTAATGGTATTTTGAAGTTGCAAAATAAATTATTTGCGACGATGCACGGCATAAAGACGGGCGAATCGGTTCTTGAAATTTACGTCAATCATTCTGATCGTGAAGCGATAAATAAGGCGATGCAAACGGATCTTACGGTTGTAAATTTCCCTATGCAATTTCATTGCGCCGATGGTTTGATTCGGGATTTTCTTATAACTTGTCAATTGATTCAGTATGAGGGAGTTGAGTCGTGGTTATGTTGGGAGGTTGACGTTTCGGAGTTAAAGAAGTCGGAGCGGGCGATGAAAATTGCGCGTGATTTAGCGGAGGAAGGCACGCGGGCAAAAGGCGAGTTTCTAGCAAGAATGAGTCACGAAATTAGAACGCCGATGAATGCGATACTTGGGATGACGTATCTTTGTTTGCAGACGGAGTTGACGGACAAGCAGCGGGATTATCTTCTCAAGACGCAGACGGCGACGGTAAATTTACTCGAAATTATTGACGACATTCTTGACTTCTCCAAAATTGAAGCGGGCAAAATAGAACTGGAGAGTATTCAATTTCATTTATCGGAAGTGTTGCGGGATATTGTCGATGTCGTTTCGATTAGGGCGAAGGAGAAAGGTTTAGAGTTGCGGACGAATGTTTCGGATCGAGTTTGCGATCACTTAATTGGCGACCCGACGAGGTTGCGGCAAATTTTGACTAATCTGGTAAATAACGCCGTAAAATTCACCGAAAACGGAGGTGTTACGATCAACGTCGACGTATATTTTAAGGACAAGAATAAACTTAACAATAAAGAAAACGAAAATAAAAAATACGAAAAAACTCAATTAAACAAATACAATAATTCGTCTAATACTTCGTCTAATAATTCTGATAATAATTCTGATAATAATTTGTACAAAAGTTCTGACGTCGAGTTTATTTCTGGCGGCGTTGATTTGTGCGGCGTCGAATCGGGCGAGAATACGTTGTTATTATTTGAGGTATTTGATACTGGAATTGGTATGACGGAGGATCAGGTATCTAATCTTTTCCAATCGTTTTCGCAAGCGGACGGTTCGACGACGCGTAAATATGGCGGTACGGGGCTTGGTCTTGTGATAGTTAAGAATCTTGTTGAGTTGATGGGCGGGATTATTGGGGTGCGTAGTAGTAGCGGCAAGGGTTCTTTGTTTTGGTTTATATTGCCGTTTGTGAAGGTATTGGGACTTGAGTCTGGGGGCGTTAGCGGCGGCGTTGATTTTTCGGGGCGTCGGATATTGGTTGTCGATGATGATCCGGTGGCGCGTGAGCATATACGGGAGTTATCGGTTTCGTTGATGATGCGGGCTGATGTTGTAGATTCGGGCGAGGCGGCGTTGGCGTTATTGGCGGGCGCCGCAAAAAATAATATTCATTATGATTTGACGTTAATTGACTGGAAAATGCCGCGAATGGACGGAATTGAGACGATACGACGAATTAGACAGGCGCCGAATATCGGCGAGCAGCCGCAGATATTGATGATTTCGGCTTATGACAGATGCGAGTGTTTGCGGCAATCGTGTGAATTGGGAATTGCAGGTTTTTTGGTCAAGCCGGTTACGTTGAGGGCAATGAGCGACGCTTTTAGTCGTATTTTTAATTTGCATCAAATTGCGCCGAATGTTGCGGAACTGAATCCTGATGATGTTAATAAACTGAATCCGGATGTTGCGGAACAGAAGCCTGACGGAACGGAACGGAAGTCGGAATCTGTGAAACGGGCGGAGGCAAAGTCGAGTATTGAGGGCAAGAAGATACTTCTGGTTGAGGACAATAAAATAAATCAACTTGTGGCAATGGAGATTTTGAAATTGTTAGGCGTAAATCTGGTTATTGCTAACAACGGGCTGGAAGCGGTGGAAGCGGTGCAAAGGGAAGATTTCGATCTAATTTTGATGGATGTGCAAATGCCGGTAATGGACGGTTTAACGGCGGCGAAAGAAATTAGGGCGTTGAATAAAAAGGGTATTGCGGATATGCCAATTCTTGCTATGACTGCCAATGCAATGGATATTGATTATCAAAAAAGTATTGAGTCCGGCATGGACGACCATTTAACAAAACCAATCGATCCAACAAAATTAAAACAATCGCTAGAAATATGGATCGGAAAAAAACGCTCCGCCGATTAAATGCAGAATACAGAATGCAGAATACAAAATACAAAATTAGTGGATAAATTTCATTAAAAAAATTTGCCCCTATTGTCCCACTTGTCCATCATGTCCCACTTGTCCCTAAAAAAAATCTTTCTAATCTGTGTAATCAGTGGAGTCGCTTAATTTCGATAATTTTTTTACAAAACATAAAAATGAAACTTTACGCATTTATTACGCCTGGTATTCGTGAGAATGACGGCTATCTTAAAATCGGCGAAACTCGCGGCGATGTCGATAAACGAATCAAAGATCAAGGACATACGCTCAATACGCCAACTATTAAAGTTTGGCAAGACGCTATAAATATTGACCGCTCGCATATCGATAAACGAATCCATACATACATGCGCGAACACGGATTTCATAACCCAAAATATCCAGATACAGGAGAATATACCGAACTCATTAAATGTACCGTCGAAGACCTAATTTCAGTTGTCAACGTTATAAAAAAACAAATTTACAACGAAGAAAAACAACGTCAGGAACTTTGCGATAAATTTTATCTTGAAATCCGAAACTGGTTTTATTGGACGGCAAAAACAGGAGACGATCCATATTCCATCGCCGAGCCGGAATATACCTTACGTTTAATTATTCGTTTGTTGCTTTGTTTCTTTTTGCAAGACAAAGGACTTGTTCCAAAAGAATTGTTTGACGAAAATTTTATTAAAGAGAACTTAAAAGAGGACGAGGAATATCGATATTACAACGCAATTTTACGTAATCTGTTTTTTAATTGTCTCAATACGCCAATCAAAGAACGCACCGAACCGGAACACAAAAAACTCATCAAAAATATCCGCAACATAAAAGATCAATTCAACAAAGTCCCGTTTCTAAACGGCGGTTTATTTTACGAATACGAAGGCGACGACTTCAAGTTAAGCAATGATTATTTCTTTTCCGAATTACAGACAAGACATATTTTAGAACTTGACGGCGATTATAAAGTCGCAGGAATTATTAGGATTTTATCGCAATATAAATACAAATTATCGGTTGACGATTTAATTGACGCAGAATATGCGCAAACCGTCGATCCGGAATTTATCGGTAAAGTTTTTGAGAGTTTATTGGTTTGTATTGACGCAGATTCCAAAGAAAATCGACGCAAAACAACAGGCAGCTTTTATACGCCGCGCGAAATCGTAGATTACATGGTCAATGAATCGCTGGACTCATATTTACAAAATTATTCTCAAAAAGATTCAGATTTACTGCAATGCAAGATACTTGATCCGGCTTGCGGTTCGGGGGCGTTTCCTTGCGGCGTGATGAATGAAATTATGAGACGACTTGATCCAGATAAAAAATTTACGCAACAAGAACGTTATCATAAAAAATTAGAAATTTTGAAAAAAGTAATTTACGGCGTTGATATTCAACCGATAGCGGTACAAATTACAATTCTACGTTTATTTTTATCGCTCATTCAAGATATTGTTCCTGACAAGAAAAAAGATAATTACGGAATTGAACCCTTGCCCAATCTTGAAACAAAATTTATTTGCGCCAATACGCTAATCGGTCTGACAAAAGAAAAAGGAAAATTACAACTGCAAACCGTTAAAACAACCGTTAAACAATTACAATTGACTCGCGAACAACACGTCTCCGCAAACACGCCGCAAGAGAAAAAAAGATTGCAAGATTACGACAAAGAATTACGAATATTATTAAGCGAAGCAATGGAAGGCGCAGGAGAACTCTCACACGAAACAGCCGAATTACTTCTAAAATGGAACCCTTACGACCAAACAAAATCAACTCCATTCTTCGATCCTCAATGGATGTTCGGAATCGAAGACGGTTTTGATGTCGTAATTGGAAACCCGCCGTATGTTCAATTGCAAAATAACGGCGGCGCTTTGGCAAATTTATACGAACCTTGTAAATTCATAACGTTTGCAAGAACGGGCGATCTTTACTGCTTGTTTTATGAACAGGCTTACAATTTGTTGAAAGACGGCGGACGCGTATGTCTTATTACGTCGAACAAATGGATGCGTGCAGGGTACGGAGAAAATACCCGAAAATTCCTCGCCGAAAACACAAACCCCGAAAAACTAATCGACTTCGCAGGAGTAAAAATATTTGAATCCGCAACTGTTGACACAAATATTTTAATTTTCTCAAAAGATAAAAATAAAGGCAAAACAAAATCATGCTCGCTAAAAAATCTCAACACCGAACAATTGAACGACTACATTAACCAAAACGCCGTCGATTGCAATTTCGCAACGCATGAAAGCTGGGTAATTCTTTCGCCTATCGAACAACAGATAAAAACAAAAATTGAAACCATCGGTACGCCGTTAAAAGATTGGGATATTAAAATCAATTACGGAATAAAAACAGGTTTCAACGACGCTTTTGTTATCGACGGAAAAAAGAAAGACGAACTAATCGCACAAGACCCAAAATCCGCCGAAATTATTAAACCGTTGTTGCGAGGAAGAGATATAAAAAGATACGGATACGAGTTTGCCGATTTATGGTTGATTAACGCCCACAATGGAATTAAAGAAAAAAATATCAAACCAATAAATATCAATGATTACCCTGCCATAAAAAAGTATCTTGATACATTTTTTCCACAGTTAGAAAAACGATCCGATAAGGGAGATACGCCGTATAATTTACGAAGTTGCGCATACATGGAGGATTTTTATAGCGAAAAAATCATCTATCCTGGTCTAATGAGAATAGCAAAAAATAACTCCGTAAACTTTCCACGTTTTGCGTTAGATTTGAAACAACATTTCTTCTTTGGAAATGATTGTTATTTTATTGTAGGAAAAAATATTGAATATTTGTGGTTGATTTTAAATTCGACATTATTAGGTTATATGTTCAGGTATTATATTTATTCGTTTGATGAAACCGGATTCAAAATTTTTACCGATTACTTCCAAAACATTCCAATAGCATTGCCTGATCAAAATATGTTAAAAAAAGTGCATGAATTAGTTGCATGTAAAGCCGATATTGAGGAAATCAATAAGTGGGTTTATGATTTGTATGATTTTTCACAAGAAGAAATCATAGAGATAGAAAACGCCGTTAATACGTTGCTTGAAAAACGCTAAAAAAATAAACATCATTACCTTATAGGGCGTTTCTAAAAATTCATTATTGATTTAATTTTTAGTTTTACCTAACCTCATTTTTACCTTATTTTTCTTTACAAAACAACCTCAGTAGCAACAAATCCCCCACCAAACCAAACCTCATTTACCTAATTTTTTTGATGAGGTAATGAGGTTTTATTTTTTTATCGCATTTACTACTGAGGTTGTTTTGTTCAGAAAAATAAGGTAAAAATAAGGTTGCATAAAAGTAACCGTTCACGGAATTTTTTTAACGTTGGCAATCTCTAAAAAATTCATTTTTTGGCCAAACGATCAATCATTCGTTGTTTTAATACTTTTTTACCTAACCTTATTTAACGAAATTTCCGTGAATGGTTATCAAAATAATATTTGGCGGTATTGGGTGTTTCTAAACGGATTACAGAAATTGAGTTGTGAAAGGCACAGAATTTATCAGAATGAAAAACGGACATAACCGGCAAGAAGACAAAACAAAAGTTAGTGATGAATTAACTAATGAATTATCTGATGGCGTTGATTTGGGAATGAAGTCTGATATGACGATTTTATCTCAGGTTTCGCATGAGATACGTACACCGCTTACGGCGATTTTTGGTTATGCGGAAATGATTTTGAAACATGCGTCGAGTTTGCAAGAGAGTCGTGAAGCGGCTAGCGTTATTCTTGACAATTCTGATTATTTGTTACGTATTCTTGATGATTTGCTTGAAGCGGACAATCCGTCAAATCGGATTAGCGGCGGTTGCGGCGAGTTGTCGATTAGGAAGCAGCAGTTAGATATTTTGCGTTTGTTGCAAGGCGTTTACAAGATGTTTTCAAATGCTGCGATTAGAAAAGGATTATATTTTACGCTCTCTTATAGTACGCCGATTCCGCGAATCATTTTAACGGATATGATTCGAGTCCGGCAAGTTTTGATCAATCTTATCAGCAATGCGATTAAATTTACGTTGACGGGCGGCGTTTGCGTAAATGTTTCTTGGCAAAATGACAATATGTCCGATGTAATTTTTGTAACAGGAGTTATTAAAATAGACGTGTGCGATAGCGGCATAGGGATTTCGCCGGAAGTTTTGCCGTGTTTATTTGTGCCGTATTTTCAAGCGGATCAGACGATAAGGGCATGTTTTGGCGGTACGGGATTAGGGTTAGCGATTTCAAAAAAAATTGCGAATAAACTTGGCGGAGAAATAAAAGTTACAAATAATCCAAACGGAGGAACAACGTTTTCGTTTTTGTTGCCGGTCTTGTTGGAGGGCGATGTTGAATTTGTCTCGGATCCGTTAAGCGAATATAGCGGAATAATTAACAATCCAAAAACAACAACAAAAAATATAAATATTAAAAACAACGCAAAAAATACGAACAATTCAAAAAACTCAAATGTTACGAAAAATTTTATCCCTACGAAAAATACAGGCAATACAAATGTTGAGGAATTGGGCAAAAATAATAACGCCGGTATGGAAAGCGACGCGGGTAGCGAACCGCAAACGCTTACGGGACAGCGGATTTTGCTTGTTGACGACAGCGACGAGGTAAGGCGTTTGTTCGGATTGATTTTGACGAAAGCGGGAGCGGCGGTTAAGTATGCGGAAAATGGGGAGTTGGCTTTTGATCTGGCTTCGCGTGAAAATTTTGACGTTATTTTGATGGATATAAGTTTACCGTTTGAGGATGGTTATTCGGTTTCGCAACGTTTAAGAAACAATGGATACAGAGGTCAAATTATTGCGATTACGGGTGATGATTCGTTAGAGTGTAAAAATAAAGCGCGTCAAGCCGGTTGTAATACATTCGTAACAAAACCAATCTTCCGTAACGAATTAATTAAAATCGTAAATGCACATAAAAATAAATAAAAATAATCAAGAAGGAACGCAGACGAAACGCCCGCATCCCAGGATCGCGGGCGTCTCGCCTGCATGCGGTTGTACTCAACCGCTAATGAGCGAGGTTTAGATCGTAAGTGCCTTTTTGTTTGCCTATCGGCAAAGTGCAGGCGGGACGCCCGCGATCCGTTGGTCTCGCCTGCATTTTGGGATCGCAGGTATTTCAGGATCGCAAACATTTCGCCTGGTGTTTCGTCAGATTCGCAGGCGGAACGCCTGCATCTCAGGATCGCGGGCGTCTCGCCTGCATGCGGTTGTACTCAACCGCTAATGAGCGAGGTTTAGATCTCAACCGTCTTTTTGTTTGCCTATCGGCAAAGTGCAGGCGGGACGCCCGCGATCCGTTGGTCTCGCCTGCATTTTGGGATCGCGGGCGTCTCGCCTGCATGCGGTTGTACTCAACCGCTAATGAGAGAGGTTTAGATCGTAAGCGCCTTTTTGTTTGCCTATCGGCAAAGTGCAGGCGGGACGCCCGCGATCCGTTGGTCTCGCCTGCATTTCGGAATCGCAGGTATTTCAGGATCGCAAACATTTCGCCTGGTGTTTCTTCAGATTCGCAGGCGGAACGCCTGCATCCCAGGATCGCGGGCGTCTCGCCTGCATGCGGTTGTATTCAACCGCCAATGAGAGAGGTTTAATATCTGGTCGTCTCTAAAAATTCATTTCTGTCCCGTTAGGGACAACATGTTGGTAGAAAAGCAGGTCAAAAATATATTTGTCCCGCTAGGGACAACATGTCAATACAACCTTAACCGTCATTGCGTCCCTAGCGGGACGCTAAAAATTTGTATCATTTTTTTCTACCAACATGTTGTCCCTAGCGGGACAGATATTTATTGTTACAAAAAATACCGGTTCGCAGACATCCCGCCTGCATTTCAGGATCGCAAACATTTCGCCTGGTGTTTCGTCAGATTCGCAGGCGGAACGCCTGCATCTCAGGATCGCGGGCGTCTCGCCTGCATGCGGTTGTACTCAACCGCTAATGAGAGAGGTTGACATCTGGGCGTCACTAAAAATTCATTTCTGTCCTTAGCGGGACAAATATTTATTGTAACGAAAATTGTCCTATTAGAACCTA
>JAISLW010000456.1 GCA_031277105.1 Planctomycetaceae bacterium
TTTTTCTACCAACATGTTGTCCCTAACGGGACAAATATTTATCGTTACAAAAAATGCCGGATCGCAGGCGTTTCGCCTGCATCCCAGGATCGCGGGCGTCTCGCCTGCATGCGGTTGTACTCAACCGCTGATGAGCGAGGTTTAACATCTCAACAATCTTTTTGTTTGCCTTGCGGCAAAGTGCAGGCGAGACGCCTGCGATCCGTTGGTCTGTGATTCGATTTTTTTTAGCCGCCTAACCTGGTCAAATGAATTTTAAGTACGAGTAGCATAAAAAATAAATTTTCGTTTTTTTTGGATTTCTTTATTTAATTTTATATTTTACGGACAATTCTAATGTTTGGCGGATTTTTTGATTTGTATAATTTGCATAACCTGCATAATCTACCTAATCTGGTAACAATAAAAACTTAAAAATAGCGGAATAGGACGAGTAGGTAATTTGACTAAACTAAAATAAATGCTAAAATAGGTGAAGTAATTTTGAATAAAAAGATTAGTTAATATGCGCAAAATTATTTTAACGTTGATATAAATTGATTATTTTTTAACTACTTTCGTCAATTGTAAATTAAATACCTCACAATTCACCATCCCCCAATGGATAACTTTTCAGACCTAACTCATTTACCAGACGGTAACTTGTCACTTGCCATAGTCGGAATATCTTGTCGTCTTCCGGGCGCTGATAATATAGAATCGTATTGGGACTTGATTTTGAAAGGCAGTTACGCAATTAACGAAGTCCCAAAAGAACGATTCAATCGCGAAATCTATTTTGATAAAACCAAAGGCGTCAAAGGAAAATCTTACATATCCCACGCTGGATTAGTTAATTACAGTTCCTTTGATCCGCTTTCTTTTCCCTTTCCGTCGCGATTAGTTAACATTTGCGATACCGGCACGTTTGAAATGTGCCGCGTTGCTGCGGAGGCATTGCGTGATGCGGGCATAAATCCGTTTCAAATCCCATATCGCAACACAGGCGTTTACTTGGGCAGCACTTCCGTCGGACGACTTGGCAACGAAATTACATATTCCACATTTGCACCGAAAATTGCTCAAATTTTATTCGACTTAAAATCTACGCAAAAAAATTTATCAGAAGAACAATTGTGCAATATCGTTTCTGAAATCGTCGTAAATATACGCCAAAATTCAGTTTGCCAAAATCAAAACGCCAATTACACGCCTAAAGTTCAATCAATGAGCGTTGCGGTTTCAGAATCATTTGGCTTTACAGGCGTATCGCTGACGCTTGATGCGGCGTGTTCGTCGTCTCTTAACGCACTTGCGATGGCGCGTCGCGATCTTCGTGCTGGACTTGTAGATATGGCAATTGTCGGCGGTGGAAATTACTTTACGCAAGAAAGCATGATTTTGTTTTCAAACGCACAATCAGGCTCGCCGGACGGAAGTTTTCCATTTACAGATTTATCCAATGGCGTAATAGTTTCAGAAGGTTACGTCGCTTTGGTAGTTAAGACTTTGGAACGGGCATTGTCCGACGGCGATAAAATTCACGCAATCGTTCACGGGATCGGACTTTCCAGCGACGGTCGCGGGCGGTCGCATTGGGCGCCGCGAATTGAGGGCGAAATTGCGGCAATAAAAAACGCTTACAAAAATCCGTCCGATTTACAACGCCTAGCCTACTACGAAGCACACGCAACATCAACACAACTAGGCGATAAAACAGAACTTGACGCAATTCAATCAGTTTTCGCAAACGCGTTAAAAGACCGAATTCCTATCGGCAGCGTCAAGGGCAATATTGGACATCCGCTTGAAGCGGCAGGCGTTGCGGGGTTAATTAAGACGATTTTAATTTTAAAGCACAATATTATTCCGCCGCAAGTTTGCCCGAAACCGTTGAATAAAAATGTTGATTGGGACGCATTGCGGTTTTATGTGCCGGATTGTGCGGCGGAGTTGCCGCCGTCGCGTGATGGTTTGCCGCGTTTAGCCGGCGTGAGCGCTTTTGGCGTTGGCGGCATAAATGCGCATGTTGTAATTCAAGAACCGCCAAATTTAAACAAGCAGAATTATCGTTACAAAAATTCAGATTTGCGAAAAGAAATATTTGCAACGTCGATTCAAAAAATATCGCGCGAGCCTATTGCGGTAATTGGCGTTGGTTCGTTGTTTGCGGGGAGTTTGAATTTTGAAGCGTTTAAGTCGTTGGTAGAATCCGGCGTCGGCGCGCTTTCGTCTGTTTCGTCGGATCGTTGGTCGGACGTCGACGTTTGTATTGACCGTGATTTTCGTACAAAAAATACGGATTCGGACAAATCTCAAATTCGGCGCGGCGGTTTTGTTACGGGATTTAAGTATGATTGGAAGCGTCATAAAATTCCGCCTAAACAGATTGAGTCTGGTAATCCTTTGCAATTTATGATATTGGACGTTGTTGACCGCGCTTTTGAATCGGCTGGAATTAGCGCAACGAAAAATACGCTCAATACTGAACGTACCGGCGTAATTGTCGGTTCAAATTTTTACAACGATTTTATAACCGATTTAACTATTTCGTATAAATTAGTTCCGTTTCGTCGTCTTGCGATAGAGACGTTAAAGTCGCATGGAATTTCTGATTCAAAAATTATTAGCGAGTTTGAGTTGGAGTTTACGGATAAATTTTTTGAGCGTTTTAGGTCGTTGTTGGACGAGGCGGGCGGTTTTACGGCTAGTTCTCTTGCGAGCAGGATTACTAAGGTTTACGACTTGTCTGGAGGTTGCGTAACTGTTGATGCAGGTTCGGCTTCAGGATTGGCGGCAATTTCGCAATCGGTAGAAATGTTGCGGGAGAATGAGAACGATCTTGTAATTTGCGCCGCAGGGTCAAGCAACATGTCGCCGCTTGCGTTTATTTGTTACGAAAAATATTGCGGCGGTTTTGCGGATACTGATAAAGTTGCGCCGGGCGAAGGGGCGGCGGTGTTGTTAATGAAACGGTTGTCGGACGTGAAACGCAACAACGCCGTCAATAACATCGGCAATAACGTCGGCGATAAAGACAGTAATAACGTCAACAATAATAACGGCGAAAATAATATCGACGGCGGCGATGAAAAAATATTATTTTTGATTCACGGCGTAGGCGTTGGGTTTGATGCGGATATTTCAGTCGCTTATTCGAAAGCGGTTAGGCAAGCGTGGGATTCAAGCGGATTGAGCAAGGAGATACTTTTGCGGATAAATCATGTTGAACTTGGGTCGAATGAGTTGCGTTGCGGCGGCGAGTTATTGCAAAAGACGCAGGCGGTGATGAAGTCGTTTTATCCTGACGCCGAATTTGCGAATATTGCCGGACAGATCGGCGACGCGCAAGCGGCGTCGGGAATTGCGTCGGCGTTGAACGGTTTTATTGTAACGAATAATCGAATGCTTAATAACGGCGGTTCTTCCGGCGCTTTTTATGCAATTTCCGCTTCGGACGATTCGGGGATTGCGTATCATATTTTGATTGAGTGCGTTGGCGACAAGTTGGAGAAAGACGTTGAGAATAAAGTTGACGAAATTGAGAATAAAATTGTTGAAATTGAGAATAAAAAAGTTGTTGAAATTGAAAGTAAGATTGGCGAAGCGGCTGCTGGATTAAGCGATAAAATTATTGTAACAAAAAAAGAAGTCGAGGAGGTTAAAGTGAGTGGAATAGACGTTGAAGTTGGTAAATGTTGCGACGAATCGGGGAAAATATTTGAGGGCGGAACTTATCGGATGGTTCGTTTTGCGGCTGATTCTATCGACGTTTTGCGGTCGAATTTGGAGAATCGGTCAACGTGCGTTTGTTTTGGCGTTAATGATATTTATCGTATGATTTTTATTACGGATTCTGAATCAAATTTATCCGAGCAGATTTCGTATGCGTTGAATCATTTGTCTGATAATCATGCTGAAAAATTTCTATCGCGTAAGAATATAATTTTTGGCAAGCGTCAAATTGACTCCGGCAAGATTGCGTTTTTATTTTCGGGTCAAGGTTCGCAGTACGAGGGCATGTTGAAGTCGTTTGCTAGTTGTTCGCAAGTTATGGATTTGATTGTTGGCAATTTGGACGGCGAGTTGCGTAATGCGGGATTGCCGTCGTTTGCGGAATTAGCGTGGAGCGGCAAGGCGGAGTTAGGCGTCGACGTTTTGTGGACGCAAATTTCAATGTTTGCGGCTGATTTGATTTTATTTAACTTGGCAAAAAAAGCAGGCATAACGCCTAATATCGTTACGGGACATAGTTACGGCGAGTATCCCGCTATTACCGCTGCGGGAGGATGGTCGATTAAGCGGGGAATTAGCGCAACGAAAATTCGATGCGACGCAATTATGAATTCAAACGGCATACATTTGTCGGACAACGGCGAAGGCGGAGTAGGAGGTTGTTTGCTGGCGGCGCAAATGAACGAAGAAGCGGCGAATAATTTTTGTAACGAAATGTTGGACGACGGCATGATTATTTTTATCGCAAACTTAAATTCGCCGAAGCAGTCTGTTTTTGGCGCAAGCGCTAAAGATATTAGGACGGCGTACTCAATTTTAAGAGAGCGAAAAATCCCGTCGGTAATTCTTTCAGTGCCGCGTCCGTTTCATACGCCTTTTATGGATCCAATACGCGAACCGCTGAATCTGGCGTTGGACGAAGTTGCAACCGGCAACTTCGCTTTACAATTTTTTAGCGGCGTAAGTAATCGTCTTGAAACTTCGTGGACTAGAATTCGTAAAAATCTCGCCAATCAATTAGTGCGTTCCGTGAGGTTTGTCGCCGTTGTCGAGGAGTTGTTGAATAGCGGTTGTACGGCGTTAATCGAATGCGGACCCGGCAACGTTTTAACGGGGTTAAATCAAAAAATTATCGCCGAATATCTTGAAAAAAATCCGAATGCGATAAAACCAATTTGCGCCTCGCTGGACGTAAAAGAAACGGATCGAACTAAAAGCGACGCCGGAGAGATTCAATTGCTAACTGTACGCGGAATGCTGGAAATTGCCGGACATTTTGACGGCGAACAGAAAATTATTACGGATGCCGCCAATGCCGGTTTTACCAAAACGGAAACAAATATTACGCCGGAAAAAATTGACGCCGACATTATTGTAACGGAAAAGATAAGGCAAAAATTGCGAAGCCAAGCGGACAATTTTGATCCGGCAACAGCAATAAAAATTTCGCCGGACGAACCTATTCCGCAATTCATAATTGATCTAGCGGCGAAAGCGGCGGTTTGTCCGGAGCCGTTGTTTGCTTATTGGAAATCGCATCCAGACGACAAGGAAATTTTTGAAACGATAATTCCAGTTGCGGAAAATCATAAAATCATTCAATCGGGTTCTGCGTCGTGTTGCAATAAAAACATATCGGAACTTTCGCAAGAGGAGTATCTCCAGATTTTGAAATCTAATCGCAACGAGCCGGCGGAGAATGCGAGTAATAATTCAACTCGTTTTGTTCCGCGTCTTGTTACGGTTCCGCTTGTTAAGACGGAACGTTTGATTTTGCCGGTATTTGGGCGCGTTTTGATTATTGGCGATTCGCCGCTGGGAATTGCGTTGGAAAGGTTATTGTCTAGCAACGGCGTTGATGCGGTTACGGTGCGGAGTAGCGGCAACATCGACGAGTTGATTGCGAAGGTCGACGGGATATGTCAAAGCGCTCCGGCGCCGCATTGTTTTGTCGTCCCGTCGCGCGAAGAGTGGAACTCGTATCATGCCGAAAAAACAGAGCCGTCTATCGGGCAATGGAACGATGTTGATTGGAAACGGAATCGCAACAGGCGCGTTTTGAATCCGTTTGCGGCAGTGCAATGTTGGTACAAGTCGCTGGCGGTAAATAAAGAATTATTTGCCAAAGGTTCTATTTTCGTAGTAACGTTTCTCGGCGGAAATTCAGGTTACGCAATTAACGTAACGGAAAATGAAAGTAATATCACAAATAATATTTGCGGCGGCACGCTTGCGGGACTGGCGAAAACGCTTTTTGTTGAAGCGGGTTTAACTACGCAATTCAAATTCCGATCAGTAAATATCGACTTATCGACAAATATATCGTCAAAACAAGGCGCTGAAATTATCCTTGACGAATGGGCTTGCGGCGGTATCAACGATGAAGTTGCGTATAGCGGAACGAAACGGCGGCTGGTAATGAACGTGCCGGATTATTTATCGTACAAAAATAATTCGCCGTTCCCAAAAACAACTTACACAAATATCGAAACGCAAAACGACGCAATTTTAACAGCCGAAAATAAACCGCAAGGCGCATGGATTATCACAGGCGGCGCTCGCGGAATTACGGCGTTTACGGCGAGAAACCTCGCAAAAGAATTCGGTATTAAATTAAATTTGATCGGCAGCTCGCCTTTGCCGTCTGTGCCGGACGAATGGATCGGACTTGACAACGAAGCAAAAAAAGCGCTGCAAAAAAACATCATGATTAAAGCAAAACAAGACGGACTAAATCCGATTTCAGAATGGAACAAAATTGAACGCGAAATCGATTTAGTCGAATCCTTAAAACAGTTTGACGACGAAGGAGTCGTTTATGATTATTACGCTTGCGACGTTACGGATTCGGCTAAACTTGAGTTGACGCTGGAAGCAATTCGGCGTAAATACGGCAAAATATCAGGCGTATTGCACGGCGCAGGATTAGATTTTTCAGCGGCGTTTCAAAAGAAAGATATAAAAAGAGTCGAGCGGACGCTAGCGGTTAAAGTTGATGCGGCGGCGGCGATAATGAATTTGTTGCATGACGAACCGTTGAAACATTTCATCGCTTTCGGCTCATGCAGCGGCAGAATCGGCTCCGTCGGACAAACTGATTACGCAACCGCAAATGAATCGCTGGCAAAATTAGTTGCAGTTTATGCGCAATTAAAACCGAATTGCAAATGTATTTGTTTCGCATGGGGACCTTGGGACGAAATCGGAATGGCTGTAAAAATAGGCGTTAAAGACAGCATTGCGCTAAAAGGTTACATAAAAATACCGCCAAAATACGCATACAAATTCATAAAAGAAGAACTAGGATTAAATGCGCCAGACAACGAAATCATGATCTGCGATTGGAAAATGCTAACGCCAAGATTTGATAAAATTATAAACGACCTAGATAAAATAATTATTGAAACAAAAAATCAATCAGACGAAAACGAAATCACAACACAAAACAAAAATACTCAAACGCAAAATATTATTTCAGCAAATCAATCTGTCGATAAATTTGCAAACAATGCAAAAATTTTAGACAACAAAATTAACGTTACAATAAATCCAAATCAAAATTTAACCGAAAATCAAAAACAAGATTCAATCGATCCATCAACCGATAAACCGCAACAACAAACGGCAATATCAACGTCAACGTCAACGCAAACGGAACAAGCATTTATTAGCCCGAATCGCAACAATCGCACGATGAAACGAATGATTGTCCGAATGGAACCGCGACCTAACGAAAATATTCTCGATGATAAAAATTCAAATAAAACGCAATTTAAATTTAACAATCGCGCTCTGATTTACGGCGATAATCCCGACGCGTGGGTGCTTGCTGAAAAGTTGTTGCAATACGGCGTAACCTCGACGATTTTACCGGAGATCGAAGACGAAAAAGTTGCGATAGAGAAGTTGCGCGGATTTTCGGAGTCTGACTTTCCGTTACATTTATTTATTATGTCTTCGCGTAATCCGCTTGCGTTATTTGATCCGTTGAAATCGTCCGATTTGGTTGAGCATTGGCAACGGCGGCGTTTGGTCGGATTCGACGTTCCGGCGATGTTGTTGGGCGAATGGCTTAAAATTGTAGCGAAATCTGGCAAACTTGCGGATAGTTCTGTTGCGGCGGCAGTTTCGCTAGGCGGCGACTTTGCAATCGGAAACGCAATAGAATCGCAATCAGGAATAATGGGAATCGAAGGCGGTTTAATTACGGGTTTGTTGAAAGGACTCTACGTCGAACACGGCGGCGAAAAACGCGATAAATTAACCGTAAGAATAATCGACGCAACAATAAACGAATCGCCAATAATGATTGCCGAAACTATCATCGCAGAACTCGCAAACGGAACGCTAGGCGATAAATTCGGTATCGAATCCGCAATAATAAACGGAAAAATTATGACCCCAAGACTCGTCGACGCTGAATTGGAAAACGAAAAAAATCAACAACAAAAAAACAAAATCACAGAAGGCGGAACATGGATAGTAACAGGCGGCGCTCGCGGTATCACCGCCGAATGCGTAAAAACCCTAGCCGAAAAATATAAATTAAAAATTCACATTCTAGGAAAACAACCATTGCCACAAATAGATGAAAATTTACGTTACCTCGACGACGAACAATTAAAACCATACAAAATTCAAATAACAACAGAAGCCCTAAAAAATCGAATCCTACCTTCAAAAGTTTGGGACGAATTTCAGAAAAAAATAGAAATCGACCGAAATCTGAGAAAAATGAAACAACTAGGTATCGAAGTTACATACCATCAATGCGACGTTACTGATAACGCACAACTCGAAAAAACCATCGACGAAATCCATAAAACAAACGGAAAAATTTCAGGACTAATTCACGGCGCATGTATGATTTCTTCGTTTAAAAATATTTTAAAAAGAAATCCGAAAGATTTTTGTAACGATAAATTGATTATTGATGCGAAATTCGACGCGGCTATTTCGCTCTTGCAATTGCTCAAAGACGATCCGCTTGAGGCGACGATTTGGTTTAGTTCAATTAGCGGACGTTTCGGCGCAAATCGCGATTCGATTTATTGCGCAGCCAATGATGCGTTGAGTAAGTTGCCTAAATTTTATCATCGTATTAAGCCGCGAGCTCATTCGTTTGCGGTGCATTGGCATGGTTGGGACAAGGTCGGCATGATGATGTTGACGTTGAATTATGGCGCGCGGGTTATACAAAAAATGAATTTACTATCGCCGCAAGAAGGAACCGAACGGTTGCTTGAAGAGTTGGAATCCGGATCCGAGTGTGAAGTTATTATTAGCGACGACGAATATTATCGTAATATTTATTCGTCGTCGTTGAAACTTAACTTGACTCGTTTGAAGCTTCCGCTTGCGGATAAAATCACGGCGGATCAAATGGAAACGACTTGGGATCCGGTAAGCGAAGTTTTGATTTCGGATCATCGTCTGGCTGATAAACCGATTTTACCGGCGGCGTTAATGATTGAATCGATTATCGAAGCCGCTTTGACTTTCGCGCAAAAATACGACGGCGACGGAATTATTGATACAAAAAATCCGGTACTGTTACGTAATTTCGATATTGCGGAAGGTTTGCGATTCTTTGCAGACGCGCCCGTTACGATGCGGACGATGGTTAATAATTTATCAGACGAAAAAAATCAATTTAAAATTTCATGCCGCTTGCTAACAACATTCGCAAACAGCAAAGGCGTTATTTTAAACCCAAATCGTTTCCATGCCGGCGCCGACGTTTTGATTTATCCAAATTACGAAGCATTACCAGAAATTTGGAAAAAAAATATAAACGAACTCTTGACAAAATACTCGCAAATCCCAAACGAAAAATTTAACCCGCAAAAAATTCAATACGTCCCGCGCGGAAGCAAAATGTATCACGGACCAACATTGCAAGAACTACAAACTATCGCAATTAACGAATCAGAAATCATAGGAGAAACTATCACGCAAAATATCGAAAATATCGCAGGAAACAGAACAACAAAAAATTGGATAACGCATCCGGCGTCCATCGACGCATGCCTATACCTCTGCGGCGCCGCAACTTGGCATCGGACAAAAGGAGTAGGTTTGCCAAAATCAATAGACGAAATCCTATTCATAAGAAAACCAAAAAATAACGAAAAAACAAAAATACTCGTTAAACAAATAGAACAAAATAATAACGTCATAAAATATAACTTCATACAAATCGACGAAAATAATAAACCAATATGCATCTGCAACAAATATAATTGCAGATTGCTAATGTAATTTATAATTGCGAAAAGTATATGCAGATTTTATTTTAGGTAATTTTTAATCGTACTAAAATATTAGGGACAAGAGGGACAGAAGGGACAAATGACAATAAATTTAAATTGTAATCGTTCACGGAAATTTGCGGAAGTTTTTTAATGCGGCATTATTTTTATGATTATTTTATTTTTTGATGTGTAGTTTTCAAAGATTCGCCCTGATAAGGGCAAAACCTTCATAACCGCAGGTCTGTGACCTGCGGTAAAAATCGGCGTATCCTTGCTGCCCTGAAAGGGCAGGACTTTATTGATATTATTGTAACGCAAAAAGTCCTGCCCCCTATCGGGGCAGAGTTGAGTGTATTTTCATAACCGCAGGTCAGAGACCTGCGGTTATAACGATCACTATTAATGGTACCGTCCCTATCGGGACGAAGACAATTCATCAACAAAAACACTAAATAATAAAAAAATACCGCTAGCGGTTACTTTAAATTTAATTTGAAAAAAAAATTAAAAATTGTTATTAAAATTTTTTTACAATTTATTCCCACTTGTCCCTTTTACCAAATCACTAACCAACAACCAATAAAAACTAACAACCAATAAAAAATTTTTTTGAATAAGGAGAATTAAAAAAAATGAACATTGATTTAACTAATAAAGTTGCGCTTGTAACGGGCGCTTCGCGTGGTATTGGTCGTGCTACGGCGATTCAGCTTGCTAGCGCCGGCGCCGATGTTATCGTCAACTACATGACGTCGCGCAGCGCCGCCGAAGATACCGCTAACGAAATCATCCAACTCGGACGACAAGCATGGATAATTAAAGCCGACGTAAGCGAAAAAGAAGACGTTGAGACAATGTTCGATTTCATTAAAAACGAAATCGGACGACTCGATATACTTGTTAGCAACGCCGCAACAGGCGGCTTTCGACCGTTACTTGCGGCGTCAAATAAAAATTTTGACGCCGCATTTCACACAAACGTTTTAGCGCTGATGTACCTCGTCCAATCCGCAATACCGCTAATGGAAAAAAAACCTACGCGCGGAAAAATTATCACGATTTCCAGTCACGGCGCTATCGCAGGTTTGCCAATGTACGGATTAGTCGGCTCGTCCAAAGCCGCCCTCGAAAGTTTAGTAAGACATTTCACCCTAGAAATCGGCGACCGCGGCATAAATATAAACGTCGTCCGCGCAGGATTAGTCGCAACCGATTCCTCAAAAAGATTGCCAAACGCCGAACAATTATTCAAAAACCAAATCAACTTCACACAAGTCGGAGAAAGAATACTCGCCCCCGAAGACGTCGCAAACACAATACTATTCCTAGCATCGCCGCTAAGCGACATGATTCAAGGCGAAACTATAACAATCGACGGCGGCGCCGCAATAAGAGGCGCTTAATTAGGGAATAGGGAGTAGGAAGTAGGGAGTAGGGAGTAGGGGGTAGGGAATAGTGAGTAGAATATAGATTTTTTGTAACGAAAATTGTCCTACTTGTCCTTAATGTCCCACTTGTTCCTCGAAAAATTACTGCTTTGTTTTTTTAATGAAAATTATGACAACTAATAAATATACATTTATCACAGGCGCTAGCGGATTGCTTGGCGCATATTTGTTGAAGGATTTACTGCTTTCGGGCAAGCCGTGCGCAGTTGTCGTGCGTGCAAACCGGTTTGAAAACGGCGCACAACGCATTGAAAGTATCCTCGCTCGATTTGAATCAGATAACAAAATCATATTGCCGCGACCAGTCGTATTAGAAGGCGATTTGTCAAAAGAAATGTTCGGTTTCAATAAATCCGACGTCAAATGGATCGGCGAACATTGCGACGCTATCCTACACAACGCCGCAAGTTTGTCATTCAACATCGACGAAAAAACAAACGAACCTTACCGCTCCAACGTAAACGGAACCGAAAACGTACTCAACTTTTGCAATGAAACAAAAATCAAACGATTTCATCATGTTTCAACCGCGTACATTTGCGGCTTGCGTACTGATACTTGTTTTGAAAACGAACTTGACGTGGGGCAAAATTTTGGCAACGATTACGAGAAATCTAAAGTCGCATCCGAAAAATTAGTCCGTTCCGCAAACTTTATCGATTCGCTTACCGTTTACAGACCGGCGATAATAGTCGGCGATTCGCAGAGCGGTTATACTTCGACGTTTCATGGTTATTATACGCCGTTAAAAATTGTGCATTCGTTTGTTGATACAGAAGTCGTCGATGGCGCTCCGCTTTTAGCGATTTTAGGGCTTGCCGGTAACGAGCGTAAACATTTCGTTCCCGTTGATTGGGTTTCGGCGGCGTTAGTTCAAATATTAAATTCGCCGCAACATCACGGGAAAACATACCATTTAACGCCGAAAAATCCCACAACTTGCGAAACAACTTTACGCATTTTTGAAAAAGCGCTAAAAATTCATTTTGACAAAAATAAAAAACAAAATAACCGTAACAATAAAACCAATGCCGAATCAATATCAAATCAAAAAGAATTAGGAATATCGATGATCGGCGACGTGTTCCTTGAACAGATGGAAGTTTACAAGGCGTATTGGCGCGACGATCCCGTTTTTGATCGTACAAATATAGAATCGGCGCTGACAGATTTACCGTGTCCCGAAGTTACGGCGGAAATGTTATTACGCATGGCGCTTTTTGCATTGGGCAACGGATTCGGTTGGCCAAAACCGCAGCCAATAAAACCGCAAAATTGGATAAAAGACTTATTAGACAAAAAAACAAAATACGAAAATAACGCAAACCAAAACGAACAATTAGCGCAACAAAAAATCATTACCGAAAACGTCCAAAACAACCAATCCAGCGCCGCAATTCAACCTGTAGAAACATTCGGCTTGCAAGTAAACGGCAGCGGAGGCGGCGCATGGACTATAATTTACAACACAATAAATAAAAAATTAGAATATAAAACAGGATTGCCGACGGATAATAAAACTATAATTTACACAAACTCAAATACATTTAACCAAATCGTCAATAACAATTACTCATTCGCCGAAGCCCTAACCGCCGGCGCAATACACATCGAAAACGCCGCCGAATCAAAATTAAATATTTACAAAAATATTTTTTAATCGTAGGGAATAGGGGATAAGGAGTAGGGTGTAGTTTTTTTAATTATGAATTATGAATTAGAAATTTAGAGAATAGATTTCCGCTAAAAAAATTGTCCCACTTGTTCCTCATGTCCCACTCGTCCCTCAAAAATTTTACATACGCAATTGGGCATCTCTAAAAATTCATTTGTCCAGGTATGCGGCTAAAAAAATTAAACACTGTGCCGAAACGCCGCATTAGAGTTTATGATACCAATAAATTTTATTACTTTACAACGTCTAAAAT
>JAISLW010000086.1 GCA_031277105.1 Planctomycetaceae bacterium
TTGTCAGACGGATCGCGGGCGTCTCGCCTGCGTGCGGTTGTACTCAACCGCTAGTGATTGAGTTTTTTATCTCAACCGCTTTATTGGATTGGTTGACGTTGACGTTTTGCAGACGAGACAGTTGCGATCCGGCAGACGATTTTTTGTTACAAAAAAGATTGTCAGACGGATCGCGGGCGTCTCGCCTGCGTGCAGTTGTACTCAACCGCTAGTGATTGAATTTTTTTATTTCAACCGCTTTATTTGATTGGTTGACGTTGACGTTTTGCAGACGAGACAGTTGCGATCCTCAAATTTTTGTTACAAAAAAGATTGTCCCTCATGTCCCACTTGTCCCACAAAATTTGGCATTATGTAACGAAGGAGACAGCCTAGTTTTTTTTACAAAAAATAAGTTTAGGAATTTCCCCAAATTTATTTAACCTTTAACAACCTTTAACAAATTTTAACCCTGAAGGAGTCAAAAAAATGACTGGAACATTAAATCAAGCTAAAAAATGGTATCAACGTAAACTGCTTTGGTTGTTTGTGATTTTAATTTTGTTGGTATATTTTTGTTTTGTGCCGTCTCGGTTGCGTATTTCGCCGGAGACGACGGGGATAACAGAGCCTTTGACGGCTGACGGTCGCGTTGATTATTTTGCGGCATTTGAGTCGATGTATATTGACGATCTTTCGCCTGCGACAAATAACGGTCAACGCTTGCTTATTGCCGCTTGCGGACCGCGTATTTTAGAAATGAACGCATTGCTGGACAGAATCGGCGAATGGGAAAAAGTGCCATTAAACGAAGACGCTAAAACTTGGTTTAACAATTATTGGATTCCGCTTTGTGAAAATATTTATATTGACCCTTACAAGAAACCAATGTTTTACGACAAACGCGATTTTATATCTTACATGAAAAAATATTTTAAAGAACAAAAAGAAGCCGCCGGAGAAAAATATGATAATGAAAATGAAAACGATGTGGATAAACTTTACAAAGAACTCACCGCCGGAACTTGGAAACGTGAAGAACATCCCGAAGCAAGTAAATGGCTGGACGAATATTCGGAGGTGTTAGATTATTTTGGAATGTGCGTGCGTAAACCGCATTTTGCAAACTGGAGAAAAAAATATGAAGACGGCAGTTTACTTTCAGTTTTACTTCCGGACGTTCAGTCCAATCGTAGTTTTGCCACAAGTTTACGCTTGCGGATTTGCGAGCGGATTGGTCGCGGGGATATTGACGGCGCATGGCACGATATAATGAGCATAAAATATTTGTCAAGACATTATGTAAATGAAAACTTTATTGTTATAAATTTAGTAGGAATTGCCGTCGATGCTATTGCAAACGACGCTACAAAATTATTACTCATTCATTGCCAGCCCAATGAAAAGCAACTCGCAAAATTTATCAGCGACCTCGATAATTTACCCGAATTTAATCCGAAAGGATTAACTTTGGCATTTGACAGGCTATTGCTGTTTCAGACAATACAACTATTCCAAAGCAAAGGATACCTTCAATTACTAGACGAATTGGATACGGCTCCGGCAAGTGATCTGCTTATAGTAATGTTTCGTCTTCTTGCGCGATTGCCGTATGATGCGAATATTGCCGGTAAACATTTGACGAAAATTTGGAACGAGATCGAGTTGAAAAATATAAAACATTCTGCTATCAATCCTGCATTACGGCGGCAGTATGCGGAACAATTGGAAAAAGTTGTAGGAAAATATTCTGAGAAAATAAAATCGACGCGTAAAGTTTTTGGTATTTCGATTCCGAATGACTTTTATCGTATTCCGTTGATTCGCACGCGTTCTGAATTATTGGCGGAATATATTGTCTCATATTTTACATCGGCAATGCAAACTGCAACTTTGTCGTTTGATCGTTATGATGCGTTAAATGAAATGCAACGTTTGGCGATTATTTTGGAACGGTACAAGTTAGCAAACGGAAAATATCCAGACAAGTTAGACGATCTCGTGCCGAAATATATTGACATAGTTCCGATTGATCCGTTTACGGGCAAAGCGACATTTGTTTACAAATTAAGCGACCCCGCAAAAGCAGAATCAAAAAACGATCCCGCAACAACAGAAACAAAAACAGCAGAAGCAAAAACAACAGCATCAAAAACATTACCATACATCCTATACTCGCTAGGTCCCAACCGCAAAGACGACAACGCCACGCCATTCATCGGTACTATCAAAGATAGCGACGTTGTTTTTTAAATTCGGAATTATTTTTAATTCGGAATGCGGAATTAAAAATTAAAAATTCGGAATTAATTAGACCAGGTTTTTTGTTACAAAAAATCGTCAGACGGATCGCAGGCGTCTCGGTTGCGATCCGGCAGACAATTTTTTGTAACAATAATTATAATTGGGTATCGCTAAAAAATTCTTTTTTAGAGACGCCCCAAATTGCGATCCAAAAAATAAATACGTAAGACCAGTTTAATGAATTATGAAATCTGAATTGAGCGATCAGAATTTAATTTTTTCGGAGTTGCGTGATGCTGAATTTGTTGCGGCGGATGCGGACAAATTTGTTTCGCCGGCTTTATTTCATAGTCGGGATCGTGTTGTGATAATGTTTTTTGGGGCGATATTTTTTGCGATATTTTTTGCGTTTTACAACGAAAAGAGTCGTCAATTTGACGACGGCGCTACGATTGATTACCAATTTTATGTTGATCCCAATAACGCCGTCAAAGCCGAATTTCAAACCTTGCCCGGAATAGGCGCAAAATTATCAGACAATATAATCAATTACAGAAACACAATAAAACAATTCGACGAAATCGACGATTTACTCAACGTCCATTTAATCGGCAAAAAGAAACTCGACGCTATCAGACCATTTGTCAAAATCTACCAAAATCCATCACACAACCAAAATCATAAAATAACACAATCAGATTTTTAAACCGCTTGCGCTTGAATTTACATTTAACGTCATCAGCGCTAAATTATAGAACGGCAGACTTTGACGTTTTTAAACTGTCGGGCGTCTCTAAAAATTTATTTGTTCAGGTAGGCGGCGTTTCGCCCAGTGTTTAATTTTGTGCCGCATTACGGTTTACGACATTAATAAATTTTGATATTTCACGCATCTAAAATAAACATATTTTAGACATTATGAATTATTACAATTTATTGGTATCATAAACTCTATTGCGATGTTTCGGCGAAACATCGCCTACCTTTTTACAAAAAAATGAATTTTTAGAGATACCCTGTTCGTACTTGAGTTTGCGTTTACATTCGCCCGCCTAGATTTCGGGCGGCAGGCTTTTACGCTTTCAAATCGCTGCAATTCAAGTACGATCTGTATAAATCGATGAATTTCAAGTACGAGCAGTTATGTTACAATGGGCGAAATTAAAAAAATTCAACCGGTATTTTTTATTGTTGCCGTATTCAGTTCAATCGATACGGCATTCGATTGGGCGCAAAAAAAAATAGAATCGCAATTCGGAAAAATCATAATTAAAAGCGAACTATTTAATTTTGACGACTTCACAAATTATTACGCCCCCAGCATGGGACAAAATTTGAAAAAACAATTATGGGGCTTGCAAAACTTAATCGATCCATCAAAATTAGCCGAAATAAAATTACAAACAAATAATTGGGAAAACGAATACGCTAACGAAAATAAATCAATACAACGTCCATTAAACCTCGACCCTGGTTACGTCGATCTCGGTAAACTTATACTCGCTTCAACCAAAGATCACGCTCACCGGATTTATTTGTCCAATGGTATTTTTGCGGAAACGACATTAATATATAGACAAAAGAAATGGGAATCGCTCGCATGGAGTTATCCCGATTACCAAAATGAAACGTGCGTCAAATTCCTATCCCAATGCCGCGACGCGCTAAAATCAATACGCGAAAATCAACCGAGTAATTTTTAAGCCGCCTGCGCTTGAATTTGCATTTAGCGCCAAAGTTTACCATCGAAAAGCAGGTATTGCGCTTTTATAGTAAGAAATTCCAGATACGATTAGTATAAAATTGAAATTACAAAAATAAAAAAATTTTTATTCTCGTAATATATTTTTTCAGAACGCTTGACAATATGCGTTTCATTACTTACTATTATCGCCTTTGTTGTTGCCGTCGGAGAAATTCGACGGCTTTATGCACAATGAAACGCACGCCGTTTTATTGTTTTTTGACCAAACTGAAATATTTTTTGCACGCCTTATGATTGAGCCTGTTACGATCAATCTACGTATTTTGTCCCAAAATATGGGACTCCCTCAGGAACAAGTCCAAACAGTAGTAACTCTACTTGACGAAGGTTATCCTGCCCCATTTATTGCCCGCTATCGCAAAGACGCTGTTGGCGCTCTTGATGAAACTAAAATTAGATTCATTGCGTCCGAGTTGCGTCTTGCCCGTTCTTTCGCCGAAAGAAAGCAAGCAATACTAAAGGCAATCGATTCGCTCGGAGAACTACAACCGGAACTAGATAAAAAAATACGAGAGACACAATCCGTAAAACAATTAGAAGACCTCTATTTGCCTTACAAACCGAAAAAACAAACGCCCGGAAATATCGCAAAAGAACGCGGGCTGATAAACCTCGCAAACGAAATTGTAGAACAAAAAATTACGCCCGAAAAACTAAACGAAAGAGCAGCCGAATTCATCAACGAAGATAAAAATATTAAATCCGTCGCCGACGTTATGCTCGGAACAAGTCATATAATCGCAGAAACATTCGCCGAAAAAACTAACTTAATACACAAAATACGCGAACTACTAAGAGCCGAAGGAAAACTCGTTACAAAAAAAATTGAAACAAAAATCACACAATCAAACAATACAAATAACACAAATTCACAAACAACAGAAAATATTAAAACAACAAACAATATTATCGACGCAAAAAATAATAACGACAATAATATAAATAACGAAATCACTACCGACACTAAACCAGAAGAGACAAAAGCCAAAATTGAAACGACAGAGCCAAAGTCTGATGTTGAAACGGTAGAGCCAAAGTCTGATGTTGAAACGACAGAGTCAAAGTCTGCAATTGAAACGACAGAGCCAAAGTCTGAACTTGAAACGGTAGAGCCAAAGTTTGAACTTGAAACGACAGAGTCAAAGTCTGAAATTGAATCAGCGACGGGATCGCAATCGTCGTCGTCTGCTGCTAATGAGATTACGGAGCAATTTTTGGAGTTGCGTGAGGCGATAGTTGGCGATGGCGTGACGGCTGCGAAGTCTAAGATAGCTGCGCGTAAGAAGAAATTGCAACCGCAGCAGCAACAGCAATTGATTAAAATTAAGGACGATGCTAAACGGCGCCGTGAAGAGATTAAGGCAAAAGAGCGCGAGCATTTAGAGCAGCAATTTTCAGAATTTTTTGATTATTCTTGTTGTGCCGGCGATCTTCAGGCTCATAAGATATTGGCGTTTAATCGCGGCGAGCGTGAGAAGGTGTTGCGGGTTTCGATAGATGTGGACGAGGGCAAAATTTTTGAAGCGGTTAGCGAGTTAGTTATTTCTAAAGATCATAAGTTTATTGATTTCTTGTCGGGATGTCTCAAGGATGCGATACATCGTTTGCTTATTCCGGTTCTTGTGCGGGAGTTGCGTATTGACATGACGGAGTATGCGGAGGCTTATGCGGTGCGGATTTCGTCGCGGAATTTGCGTAGTCTTTTGTTGCTGCCGCCGCTTAAACGGCAGCGAGTTCTGGCAATCGATCCGGGGTTTAAACGAGGTTGTCAGGTTGTGCCGCTTGATGAGTTTGGCAACGTGTTAGGATATGAAACGGTTTATCTTTCCGGCGGTTCGGAGCGGAGGTCGAATTCGGCGAAGCGGTTAGCGGAGATAATTGAGCGATTTAAGATTTCGGTGATTGCGATTGGCAACGGCACGGGCAGTCGTGAAACGGAGATGGCGATATCGAAGTTATTGAATGATTATTTTGCGGGAGTTGATATTTCTTATGTTATTGTCAACGAAGTCGGCGCTAGCGCTTATGCGATTAGTTCGGTTGCGCGTGAGGAGTTTCCGAATTATGACTCGGCGATCAGGGGCGCTATTTCTGTCGGGCGGCGGCTTCAAGACGCTTTGCGGGAATTGGTCAAAATTGAGCCGGAGGCTTTGGGCGTAGGAACGTATCAATATGACGTAAAGGTGAAACGTTTGCGTGAAGTATTGTATGAAGTTGTTGAGTCGTGCGTCAATTTTGCCGGAGTCGACGTAAATTTAGCGACGCCGTCGTTGTTGCGTTATGTTGCGGGATTGAACAAATTTACTGCGAAGCGGATTTATGATTATCGTTTAGAAAACGGTCATTTTCGTTCAAGGGACGAGTTGATTAGGATTAGCGGGGTTAGCGGCGTAACGTTTACGAGTTGTGCAGGTTTTTTGCGAATTTATGGCGGCGTCAATCCGTTTGATGAAACTTGGATACATCCTGAAAGTTATCAGGTTGCGGTAGATTTGATTGAGAAGTTTGGTTTTAAGTTGGACGATTTACGGACGTTGGAGGGGCGTAGCGCTTTAGCGGCAAAAATTAACGCCGAAAATATTGGCGAAATTGCGTCGAAGTATGCGATTGAGTTTGGCGTAGGCGTTCAAACGATTACGGATATTTTGTCGGAATTATTGCGGTTTAACAGTAGCGATCCGCGCGATTTGTTGCCGAAGCCGATATTTAAACGCGGCGTTTTGCGGTTTGAAGATTTGCGAGTTGGGATGGAGCTTTCGGGGTCGGTTTTGAATGTAGTTGAGTTTGGCGTATTTGTTGATGTAGGGTTGCAGGATCCAGGGTTAGTTCATATTAGTCAAGTTGCGGATCATTATATTCGCGATGCGTATGACAAGGTTGCGGTCGGCGATATTGTAAGGGTTTGGGTTACGGAGTTAGATGACAAACGGCGCAGAATTTCGTTGACAATGTTGCCGCCTGGCACGGTAAAGGAAGCGAAACGGGGAAATATTGCGAGCAATACAGAAGGCGGCGGAACAACTGGCGGCGAAAGAAAACAACGTCCGATCCAAAGACGCGATTTAAGGCGACAAGTTGAACCGTCAAGCAGACCTGCGAGCGGATCCGTAGGCGGCGAGCGACCAAACGCTGAACGATCTGGAATTGAACGATCTGGCGTTGTGCGACCGGCTGGCGAGAGGGCTGGAGTTGATCGGTCAGGAGTTGATCGATCTAGGGTTGAGCGATCAGGCGTTGATCGGTCGAGAGGTATTGGACGCGGTCGTGATGCGGGTAATGTTTCAAGCGGGGGCGGGTCAATTGATAATCGCGCCGGAGTTCGTAATGGTCAAGTTATTCAGCGAGATCAACGTAGTCAAAGAACGGGGCAGCAAGTTGGCAGTCCGGCGGCGGGAAGATTTAATAGAGCAACGGGAACGCGGGACGGTTTGGCGAAAACGGCGAGTCCAAGTCAAACAGAGCGAGTTGGCGGAGAAAATAATAGAGACCGGAATTTCGCACAAGACAGAACGGGACGATTTAACAGAGGCGAGCGTGGAGACCGGAATCGTAACGATTTTGCGAACAAGCATCCGAAAACTTATGTTTCGCAATCGAAGCCGAAGGAGTTGAAACCGATCACGGAAAAAATGAAACAGGGTAAAGAACCGTTACGTAGTTTTGCAGACTTAGCGCAATTATTAGGGCGAGTTCAAGTCGCCGATAATTCCGACGACAAAAAACAAAAAAAGAAAACCGCCGAAAAAATTTCTGACGGCAATGAAAACAAATAATTTATAGGTACGCCTTCTATACAGCTCGTACTTGAAATTCAGCGATTTAAAAGCGTCAAAGCCTGCCGTCCGAAAGCTAGGCAGGCGAAGGTAAACGCAAACTCAAGTACGAATAGTTTAAAAAACAGGGTATCTCTAAAAATTCATTTTTTTGCAAAAAGGTAGGCGGTGTTTCGCCGCTGTGTTTATTTTTTGGGTTGCAATGGAGTTTATGCTGCCAATAAATTTTAATAATTCATAAAGCCTAAAATATGCCTATTTTAGATGTGTGAAATATTAAAGTTTATTGATGTCGTAAACCGTAATGCGGCCCAAAATTAAACACGGGGCGAAACGCCGCCTACCTGGACAAATGAATTTTTAGAGACGCCCAACAGTTTTTTATTTAAACG
>JAISLW010000092.1 GCA_031277105.1 Planctomycetaceae bacterium
TCAACGTCAAAGCAATAATTCATCAGAATTTTTAGGGTCAAAAACAAAATATAATAACATACCGCAACAAGACGGATACGTAAAAGGTACGTAAATATATCAAAAAAAATAACAAAAAACAAAAAATAAAAAACAAAAATTTATAAAAAATTCAATACCCCCCCCCCCATTGAAAAAAAACACAGTTGCTATCGGGACGAAGACAAGTCATTAACCAAAATTAAATAATAAACAAAATATAACACTGAATAGTTAAAAATAAATTCAAAAATAAAAAAATACCGTGAACGGTTACATTATTTTATGCGTATTGCGGTCTAAAAAAACTAAATTTTTAGGAGTTCACTTAATCAGAATCGTAAGATAGATAATCGTAATCGGTAAATCGTTCAAGTTGTTTAATATCGTCAAGTGAAATATCTTCTTCGCTCAAACTTTCACTTTCAACATTTATTCCTTCGCAATCGCTTATGATTTTTTCTAATTCTAAAATGTGGTTTAATGCATCTTTTCGTTTTAGTTGATCGTTATAATATTGTTTTGGTATAGCGCCAATGATTTTTACGTTATATGTTTCGTTAGGCGATAGTTCTCTTTTAGGTTGGAGATTGATATATATTCCGCTAATATACTGCGAGTTATTATTTTTCAGTAATTTTTTTAGATCGTTTTTTTTATGACGGATTCTATTATTAAAAGCGTCAGGCAAAGCAATACGAATATAACGATACGCTATCCATTGAATAATAGAACGTATTTCTTTTGGGTCAATAATCCATTGGGGACTAGGTTTATAATCCGCACAAAGATTACGATCAATTTTATACCGGTCGTTGATATTCGCATCAAACCAATTTTTCGTTTCTGTTGTTTTATCATATATTTCGAGATGATAACATCGTTGCCGTCTGCCTTGAATTGCAGCGTTATCTTGTTTATCAATTAAACGAGCCAACAAAACCTCAATCCAAAGTTCATCGTCTTGTTTATGATAACAAATATCGCAACTTTGAGAAACGACAATAATTCGCCAATCTTTTGAGTCAATTGGTAGAGAAAGTTTTTCAGCAATTTTTTCTACTGCTTCTTGCGGAAAAATATCTCCTTGCCGCCAATTATTTTCTTTAATTTTTTTAACATCAATGGGGGACGCTGTTGTCATTCATCCTCCTCTAATAAATATGCGTTGTGGGTAAGCATTTCATAAACGGAAGAAGGTTTTGCATTTTGCGGCGTTTTCTTATTTTTATATTTTGGGACTTCTTTTTCGTTGAGTAACTGGGCTGCTGAATCCATAACGTTTAGTATTTTATGATAATCTAAATTTTCCGCGCATAATTCATTCCAAAGAGTTACTCCATTTTCAAAAGGAAATCGTAATACCTTTTTTGCCGGCAGACAACATAATTTCTTCCACACGTTTGCAAGTTCTTCTACTAAACGAATGCGATAGCTGTGTTTACCGTCAGGTTCGCTTTCGCCGCGAAGCCATGAAAAAATCATCGCCTTATCAACACGCAAAACTTCCGCCAAACCACTCGTCGAACAACCAAAAGCCGCCTGTATCGAAACCAAAATATTTTGCACCTCGTCAGGCGTTACTGGAATTTGCAACGTAGATATAATGTTTGTTGAGAGAATTTGATCTTGATTCTCTTTAACAAAACTCAACGGCATACCTTGATACTCGGATAATAAAATTGGAGAACGAGGTAATTGATAACGTGTTATTTCGGACATTTTGAAATCAAATTAAATTATTAAACTGTTCTTACTTTAATTTGCGTTTACATCCGCCTGCCTAGCTATCGCGCGGCGGGCTTTGACGCTTTTAAATCGCTGAATTTCAAGTACGTTACGCATTTATATTCGCACTTGAAAAAACTTTGTAATCTGCGGAATCTCTTTGAATAATCCACCGATTACAGATTATATCAGATATTTTAAAAAATAATCTGGTAATTTTTTGGTTCTTTAT
Source organism: Planctomycetaceae bacterium (assembly GCA_031277105.1). Classification (GTDB taxonomy): domain Bacteria; phylum Planctomycetota; class Planctomycetia; order Pirellulales; family Thermoguttaceae; genus WRKP01. Next base: position 1,979 of record JAISLW010000092.1, read on the forward strand.
TTTTGTGATTTTTTGTTTTTGTGGATTTGATAGATTTTTTTGGCGATGGCGGTTGTTTTGTTTTTAAAATAGGGTAAAAATACTATCTTATGATTTTTGGGGATATTTGGGGCAAGAGGGACAAATTTGAAATAATCTGAAATAATCTGAAACAAATTGCGATAATTTTTGTTACAAAAAATCTTTTGCTGAATTACAAATTTCCCTATAATTACTAATTACTAATTCCTAATTAAAAGCGCCATTTTCACTTTTGGTAACTTCTAAAAACCACAAATTTATTTTTATTAACCACAGAGGACACAGAGAACACAGAGGAAAATTTTAATTGCAATCAAAATGTTATTTAATATTATAATTGACGTAGTATATAAAATAATTTTTGAAAATTTTCTTCTCTGTGAACTCTGTGTTCTCGGCGCTTAAATAAAAAACCGGTTATTAGAAGGCGCCTTTTAAATTTACATTTAATGAGAAAGATTTTATTTTTATTTTTTGTTACGAAATTATATTTTTTGGTTTGTGTTAATCTTTTTGCCGATGTTGTTGCTGTTGGATCGGGCGGCGAGTTGCATTTGCGTCAAGAATTTATCCGTATAATTCCGGATCAGAGCGTTCAATTTACGCCGGACTTGGTTACGGTAATTGATTTAAATAGCGCTTACGAACATTTTATTGATTCTAAGTCGGGTTCTAATAAAAATTCTCAATTAGAGATTTCAATTGAAAATATCAACGTCAAACCCGATAAACGCCCCGCTGCCGTTGAAATTGACGACAATAAATTGATTATCAAATGGGCAAAAACGGGTGAATTGAGTTTAACGCTTAAAATAGTCGATACGTCGGATCGTTCTGTTGAATATTTTGACAAGATTGATCTTGTTGCTTGGACGTTTAATTATTGGCGTATGAGTTTGACGTTGCTTGGCGGTATTGGCATATTTTTACTTGGCATGAAATATTTATCGGACGGCTTGCAACTTGTCGCCGGACCTAGTTTGCGCAAGATGGTAGCGACGGTAACAGACAATCGTTTTTCTGCGGTTTTAGTTGGCATAATAGCGACGGTTGCGATACAGTCTAGCACTGCGACGACGGTAATGGTAGTCGGATTTATCAATAGCCGCATAATGACGCTCGCACAAGGAATGGGCGTAATCATGGGCGCTAATATCGGCACAACTGTTACCGCATGGCTGCTCACTCTCAATATTAGTAAATACGGAATGCCAATATTAGGTTTGGCGGCATTTGCGTATATTTTTTCGCGGACAGAGCGGTCGCGACTGCTGGCGATGGCGTTAATGGGCGTCGGGGCGTTATTTTTAGGTTTAGAGTTAATGCAACAAGGTTTTGGATCGTTGCGGGATGCGCCGGAGATATTGCGTATAATTGGTTCATTTTCCGCTCAGACGTATCTTGGGATATGGTGTTGCGTTCTTGTCGGTTGCGTAATGACAATAATTTTGCAATCATCATCGGTAACGATAGCAATAACAATTTCGCTGGCAATGCTTGGCGTAATAGAATTTGAAACCGGCGCGGCGTTAGTATTAGGTGAAAATATCGGGACAACATTGACCGCAATACTAGCCTCAATCGGAACGTCTCCAAACGCCCGCCGCGCAGCAATTTTTCACGCTTCCTTCAACGTCATCGGCGTAATTTGCGCTACGCTTGTATTCAGCGTTTTCTTTATGCCCGTAATCTATTTCATCGTAGGAACAAATCCAGACGGACTAATCCGAAATCCATCTACTGGTATTGCGTTGATGCACACTTTATTCAATGTTTCAAGCACAATTATAATGTTGCCGTTTGTGAGAATTGCGGCAAAAGCGTTAGGGCTAGTCGTCAAAGATACGCCGGAAAAACAAACAGACGGCATTTCAAGATTGACTACACTAGGAATGCACCGACTCGAAACGCCAACTATGGCTATCGAAAGATCGCGAATCGAAGTAATAAGAATGGGACATCTTTGCATCCAACTCGCCGAAAAAGTTTCGCTTATCGCAGAATCAGACGAACCTGACCGCGAATTAGTCGATAGCGCTTTTCACGACGAAGAAGTCTTAGATACTTTGCAAGACGAAATCATCGCCTACACCGCAAGATTACTTTCCGGCAATATTTCGCACGACTTGACCGAAGCGGCACAACAACAAATAAGAATGGCAGACGAATTAGAATCTATAAGCGATTATCTAGTCGTCATTTTAAAATCAGATATTAAGTTAAGAAAAGACGGATTGACTATACCGATATTGCAAAAAAATGAATTTAAAAATCTACACGAATTAAACAAAACATACACGTCGATGGTCGTACAATTCTACTCGTCAAGACAAAATAATCTCACCGGACTAATGACGGAAGTTTACGCGCAAGGACACAACATTACGCGAAAAATTAAAAACATAAGAGACCAATTCATCAAACAAATGTCAGACGAACATTGCGACCCGCAAGTCGTCATCGCATTCAACACGCAAATAAACGCATTCAGAAGAGTAAGAGAACACACCCAAAACGTCGCAGAAGCCATTTCAGGACAACACTCGTAAAAATTAAATTCAGAATACGGAATACGGAATTAAAGATTGGGTATTTCTAAAATTCATTTGTTCAGGTAGGCGGCGTTTCGCCGAAACGCCGCAATACGCACAAAATAATTATTAAATTTCAATAATTCATAACGTGTAAAATATTAAAGTTTATGGATGCCGTAAACCGTAATGAGACCCAAAATTAAACACAGGGCGAAAAGCAGCCGTATCAGATGCAAGAAGCCAAAGACTACCGATAAAGCAATTGAGACAAAAAAATACAACCGAGATGATTGCGTTCCTTTTCAATTTGTCCCTCATGTCCCACTTGTCCCTCCTGTCCCTAAAAAATGATCCCGAATGCCGGATGCCGAATCTTTCCAACTTTTTTATTATGAGAATTTTTTTAGCGTATATATTTTTTTTATTTTTTGTTTCGATAAGCGTAGGCGATTCTTCGTTTGCAATTAATGGCGAGGCAGCATTTCGTAAGGGCGAATTTACGGAAGCGGCAAAAGCATTCGGTAAGGCTTCCGAAAAAACGCCGAATGACTTGCGAATAATTTATAATCACGGAATCGCATTGGCGAAATCCGGCGATCTTGACGGCGCAATTGAGACCTTGCGTAAATCTGCAATTGACGCCAATCCGAAAATCGCCGTCGCTTCTCTAAACGCTCTCGCCCAAATTTATATCGATAAAATAAAAACACAATTGACCGAAAACCAAAATCAAAATCAAAACCAAAATCAAATTCAAAATCAAACCGGAAACAACATCGAAAATCAAAACGAAATCACACAAGATAAACAAAACGTCATTCGCGAGTTTATTACCAAAACGGAACAATATTACATGGATATACTCGCAATAGAACCCGAAAACCAAACCACAAAAAATAATATCGAACAACTACGATCTTGGAGAACCGAAATCGAAAAACAATGGGAACAAGCCGACCTAAATAAGAAACGACAAACCGACGCATACAACCGGCTAAATTGGCTCGACGACTGGCAAGATAATATCGCAAATACAATTGCACAACTTAAAGAAAAACCAAACACGCCAAAAAAATATCAGACCTTGTACGAAACCGCAAACCAACAACAAAAATTAGTCGATGAGATCAACGCCGTCAAAAACGAATTTGAAAAACAACTCGACGCAAATAATACGCAAAATAAAAACCTCGTCGACGCAATTGACCAAATAAAAAATAACGCCGAAAATGTTAAACAAAACCTAGATAAATTCGACGAAAATAACGCTCAAAAAAACGCCGATTTGACAAAAAAACAACTAAACAATCTAAAATTATCATTAGCCCCTTTTGAAAAAATTGTTGAAGAAGCAGAAAAAATACAAACAAAACTCGTAAACAATAACCCAGAAAATAAAGAACCCGAAAATAACCAAATCAATAACGAAAATAACCAAATAACAATAAATCCGCAACAACAAATAAACGACCAAAATAAAATCGCAAACTTAATGCCTTTGATGCTCTACCGCGCTAAAGAAGGTTTGACAAAATTACAATCGCAACCGCAACCGCAAACACAACCGCAAAATAATAACGAACAAAATCAATTGCAAAAATCAATGGAATTAGCAATAAAATACGAACCCGAAATAAAAAATTCAGCCTTAAACGCCGCAAATCTATTAAGCCAAAATAAACGCAAAGAAGCGCTGCCGCCACAAAAAAATGCACAAAAACTATTAAGAGAAATACTAAATAACCAAAACCAAAACAATCAACAAAACCAACAAAATCAAGACCAAAAACAAGACCAAAATCAAAATCAAGACCAAAAACAAAACCAACAACAAAATCAAAACGAACAAAATCAACAACAACAGCAACAACAAAACCAAACAAAACAACAAGAAAATAAAAACGAAAATAATTCAACAAAAAACGAAAAAACAAAACAAGAAGAAAAAGCAGAACGCCTAATGAAACAAGCTAAACGAAAACAACAAGAAGCAAACAAACGCCGAGAAGAACTACAATATTACCTTTCACAACCAACTCCAGTAGATAAAGATTGGTAAAGTTTTTTAAAATTCAAAATAATCCTTTTAAACTATTCGTACTTGAGTTTGCGTTTACCTTCGCCTGCCTAGATTTCGGACGGCAGGCTTTGACGCTTTTAAATCGCTGAATTTCAAGTACGAGCAGTATAATCTGCCTAATCTGTGGACAAAAAATTCGATCCACAGATTATACAGATTAGAAAGATCAGGTAAAAATGAGGTTGCAGAAAATGTAACCGTTCTCGTAAATTTAAGCAAAAGATTTTCGGTGATAGGATGTATGGCGTATCGGGACAAATATATTTTTGATCTTGCTTTTCTACCAACATTTTGTCCCTAGCGGGACAGGCGGGACAAATATTTATTGTTACAATAAATCTATCCCCTGTCCCCTAAAACTCTACGCTTCGAACATTTCGTGAACGGTTACAATCTTTTTAATTCCGCATCCGCATTCCGAATTAATATCTGACATATTCCCATGTTAATTCTGTGTTGTCTGGAATATTTTGATGTACAATTTTTTCAACGTTTATTCCCGTATCATTTATTGCTTGTTGCCAATAATCATAACGGAAATAATCCGTCCACGCATCCAATCTTGCCCCTAAACGCCACGCTCTCTCAATTACCTTTCCCATACTTCTGTCCGCTCTACAAATCAACGCTTCCAATAAACTCGTATCCAATGAATGATACTTCAACGAAATTCCTGTCCGCCGCGACTTGCTTACTAAACGCTTGTGAACCGCTTCAAAATATTCCCGACTTCGCATTCCCAACCTTTCCCATGCCGAATGCGGCTTCGGTACAAAATTTGATACGTTTACAGTTACAATCGGTTGCTTGCCAGTCGTCCGCTTGCCTAATCGCATTACTTCCGCCGCTAAATCAATAATTCCATCAATATCTTCCCATTCCTCGCCAGGTAAACCGCACAAAAAATACATTTTCACACGATTAAAACCGTTGCTAAACGCCGCCTCGCATCCTAAAAACAAATTTTCATTTGTTACCGGCTTGCCGATTCTACGTCTCATTTCATCCCTCGCCGCTTCCGGCGCAACCGTTAATCCTGCCGTCCGTTCCGTTGTCATATTACGCATCATTTCTCCTAGTTGACTATTTACGCGTAAACTCGGCGCCGATATAGATACGTTAAGCGGCGTCAAAACTTCACGTAATTTTTGTAACAATAAATCAAGTTGCGGATAATCGCTAGTTGAAAGCGATAACAACGAAACCTCGTCGCTGCCGGTCGCCAAAACTGACTCATACGCAAGACGCACAATTGAATCCATATTACGTAAACGCAACGGCTTCTTTTGAATCGTACTAACGCAAAATTTACAACGACCAGGACAACCGCGCATCACCTCTATCGAAACGCGATCGTGAACACACTCGACAGACGGAACTATACGCCGAACTGGCGGCTCAAAACAATTTATATCCTCTACCAACGCCGGATAAATCACTTCAGGTAAACCAGACTCGGTAGGTTTAGGACAACCGCAGAAATCGCCGCAATTGCTAGCAGATAAATAAAACGACGGAATAACTACGCCCTTGCCGCCATAACGCCGACCCATTTCCAACAACGCCTCGCGACGGCTTAACCCGCTCGACTTCAACTCAAACCAACCCCCGCAAACCAACGGCAACAACTCCTCGCCATCGCCAATCATAAAAAGATCAATAAAATCACTCATCGGCTCCGGATTAGCGGCAGACGGACCTCCGGCTACAACCAACGGAAATAACATTGAACGCTCATCACAATGCAAAGGAATACCGCCAAGATCAAGTATCGTTAAAACATTCGTAAAAGACATCTCATACTGAAGCGAAAAACCAACCACGTCAAACTCATAAAGCGGCGTAAACGTCTCAAGCGAATAAAGCGGTAAACCAGCCCCGCGCAACGCCGACTCCATATCAGGATAAGGCGCAAAAACACGCTCGCAAGACCAACCCGCAAGATTGTTCATTATAGAATACAAAAGTTGCAAACCATAATTGCTCATACCAATCGTATAAACATCTGGAAACGCAAAACAAAATCGACCAAAAATTTCTTCACGCCGCTTGACCACGCTGCCAAACTCGCCGCCAATATATTGACCCGGCAACATCACGCCAGATAAAAGAATACGCTCAACACGCTTGCGAAAATCAATATTAATATCAGACATCGTATTTCTAATTCGGAATTCGGAATTCGGAATTGGTTTTAATTTGGAATCTTTGAATTTTTTTTAGGGACAAGCGGGACAGGAGGGACAAATGGGACAAAAAGAATTTCGTAGTTTTGAAATCAAAATCTTTAATTCCGCATTCCGAATTCCGCATTCCGAATTTCCCCCGCATTCCGCATTCCGAATTTCTCTCTTTTCTTTCCTATACTACTGTTGTTTGTGCAATTCTATCTTCGAGATTTGGTCTGAACACGGTTAATATTAGTAGCGGGATAAACCATGCGATGTAAAGTCCGCCTTGATGTAGTTGCCAAAATTGCGTTCCTACCATGATAATAGTCGAGCAACTTAACAATGTTGCAAGATGCTTGTGTAGCGGCCAAAGTAACATTCCAAAACATACCGCAAAGAAACACGCTAACACGGGCACGCGATAAATTATGTCGTGATAATTCCAAAATCCGTCCGCACGACTGAAAATTCTTAAACTGCTTTTGCCAAACATGTGAATAAGTTGGTCGCTATAACTGCCTAGCGAAACGGGCGACAATAATAACAAAATTGCAAAAACTAAAACCGCTAAACCTGTCCCAATCAAAAAACGTATCCATCCCTTGCGCCAATAAAAACTACCCCAAAGCGGCACAAGACAAATCGGATAAAATACAAGCGCCGCCGCCGAACCAATCAAAATACCGGCGCAAAACGGACGACGATATATCGCAATCGCCCACACGACTAACGCCGCCGGAACAATATGATCAAAACGACCTACCATCTGATTGGTATAAGGCAATAATAAATATAACGTCGCACAAGCCACGCCGGTGCGTATGTTGCCGAAATGACAATGACCAATATAAATAAACGCTAAAACAATTAAAAGTTGCACCGAAACCGATAAGGTCATTATTAAACAAAATTGACCGAGATTAGGCGTAGGAATTATTTGAGTTACCGATGATTCTGTTACGGATAAATTAGGCTCCGGATCAGAAATTAAGGTCGGCTTTGGCGGCAGCGGCGATGAAGTTACGGGCGCCGTCAAGGGCGGCGGTGATGTTGGCGGCGCTGATGTTGATGTTGAACTTGAATTTGAATTTGAATTTGAATTTGAGTTTGGGGCGGTTGTTGAGTTGGTTTGTGGAGTTGTTGGCGTTATTGTTAGTGTAGGGTTTGCGGTCAATGCCGTTTGTGCCGTCAATTCAGACAACATTACCGGCGCCGGTAATGTTTTAGTTACGGCGGGATTTTCGGCAGTTTTAGCGGCGTTGAGGAGTATTTCGTTTGGCTGATTATTTGTAACGATATTTTGTTGTAAATTCGCAGCGGCAAACTGTGAATTTATTGTCGGGTTATTTGGAATTGCAACATGATTCAAGTTCAGATTGTTCAAATTCGGCGTTAAATTCAAGTCATTGGCGGCAGTTTTATTTTGTAACATTTCGGCTCTAATTTTTGGCGGCGGGACGAAAAGAATATTTGTAAGTTCAGAGAACGCAAGAAAAGGTCTAAATCCAGGTTGTAAATTTGGCAATTCGTTGGATGGTATTGTCAAGGATGCGGGGTTCATGCCGATTTTTTGATCTATATGCCGCGTCGTCAAAACGTGTTCAAGCCGAACTGTACGAATAGTGTCAATTTTGCTGCCGCGATTAACAGTCAGCGCCGCAACAATAAACAGTACCAAAAAGAAACAAGAAAACGTTAAACCGCCAGGCGTAAGGTTAGGTTCAAGAAGTGGACGGCGCACCATTACGGTATCAAAAAATAAGCGGACAAGCAAAAGAAATTCTATCACGAATAACCAAACATAACCCCATTGACCGTCATCCATCGCCAAAATAATCAGACCCGGAGTAAGTAAAATTATCCCAATAAGATCAAGATTACGCACGCTCCAAACACGATTAAACTTAAAAAAAACAGCCAATATGATTAGCGTTGACACATAAAACCATGTCGTCGGCAACATCTCATATTGAAGCATAGAAGTTGGCATAATTGATTTAATTTGATTTCAAATAATGTACAAATTGGACTATAGGGAATTTCTAAAAACCACAAATTTATTTTTATTAACCACAGAGGACAAAGGAAACACAACAGAGGAAATTTTTAATTGGCGTCAAAATATTTTTTAATATTATAATTTGACTTTTTGATTTAAAATATTTTTTATACGTATCGTGCTTGAACTTTAGCGATTAAAAAGCATAAAAGCCTACCGCTCGCAAACTAGGCAGGCGAACTTACGGGCAACGGTAATAACAAATTTGAGTGCGAACAGTTTAAAATATTACAAGAAAACAAAAACAATTCAACCGCCCAGTTACGCCTAACAAAAAACATTAACACAAAAATTTGTAACCGTTCACGTAAATTTAAGCAAAAGATTTTAGTGGATATGGCGTATGATGTAGCAAGACAATTTTCGTAAGAATAAATATTTGTCCCGCTAGGGACAATATGTTGGTAGAAAAAAATGATACAAAGTTTTAGCGTCCCGTTAAGGACGCAATGACGGTTAAGGTTGTATTGACATGTTGTCCCTAGCGGGACAAATATATTTTTGACCTTGCTTTTCTACCAACATGTTGTCCCTAACGGGACAGAAACGAATTTTTAAACTATTCGTACTTGAGTTTGCGTTTACCTTCGCCTGCCTAGCTTTCGGACGGCAGGCTTTGACGCTTTTAAATCGCTGAATTTCAAGTACGAGCAGCATAGATATACCCCTAACATCATTTTAACCTAATTTTTCTTAACTTAACAACCTCAGTAGCAACAAAGCCCACACACAACAAACCTCATTACCTCATTACATAATTTTTTAATGAGGTAATGAGGTTGTTGTGTGGTGGATCGTTTGATCTACTGAGGTTGTTTTGTTAAGAAAAATTCAGGTTAAAATGAGGTTTGCTGAAAATAAATTCAAAATAAAAATTTAACAAAATAGTCGTCATTATTTGTACACTGATAATTTTATAAAATTAGTATTATCAATATGTTATACAAATAAACACTACAATTAGCGAAAAATATTTTTGATCAATTTTGAACGCACTACCGAGACGCCTGCGTTCCTAACCTTCAATAATTTTTATTTCATCTTCCGTCAATTCGTATAATTTATAAACTAAACGATCTATTTCAGATTCTAATTTTGTTGTATCGGCGTTATGTTTTTTGGTTTTTGCTGCAAGTATTTGATTTACTAGATTGATTATTGGTTGTTGTTTTTTTGGCGTAATATTTTTAATTGGAATTTGTTTGTTTAAATCAAAAACACGAAATTCAGGAAAAACATTGCCTTTTAATGGAACTCGCAATCTAAAAATATAACCTATTAATTTTGAATTTAATAAAGCCATTACATACAACGGTGAAAAATTATCATTCAATAAACGAATTGTGTGTATTGTGTGAACGCCTGCAATACCACTCTCATCATAACAAACATTTGGAACTATACCTATTCGTTTCATCATCAGTTTAGGCTTTTTCAATACTTCAATATCGCCGCAACTGACAAACTCGTCAAATGATTTCTTTAGATAAAAATCATTAAATTCATGATACCATTTTTGAATTGAACCTCCTTTAAGAAGTTTAATATAATCAGAATTATTGGCGAAATTTTTCCCTTGAACAACAAATTTTGAGTGATTACCGACATTTATAGCATTAGAAACTTTTGCAATATCTCCCAATAAAATTGTATTATTTGCTGTTTTCTGAATAAGTGCAATTACATTATCATTCAAATCCAAATTAAAAACATTGGCTTCGGTTGTTAGAAAAACGCTTTGATTTAATGTATAAAAATTTCCTAGTTTGCCTTGACTGCACTTGATTTTGTTATTTTCATTTTGATTGTTTTGCATACACATTATCATTGTTGGAACAACAGCGTTTTCAAAAATTCCATCTTTAAGTAAATTCAAACCAATAATAGTCATGTTTTTTACAATATATTCTCTAATTTTCATAAATGATTTACTATTGAGAAATACGCTTGGTTGTATGAAACAAAGCAGACCATATTTTTTTAAAATATTAATCCCCTTTTCAATAAAGCAACCAAAAACATCGTATCTATGATAGAAAAACCGGAATGTCTTTTTATAAAGTTCTCTTTGTTCAATAGTTAATCTTTCTATTGAAATATACGGCGGATTGCCGATTACAATATCAAATCCGTCGTCGATTCCGAACATCCATTGCGGATCAAAGAACGGCGTTGATTTTGTTTGGTCGTAAGGGTTCCATTTTAAGAGTAATTCTGCTGTTTCGTGTGAGAGTTCGCCTACGTCTTCCATTGCTTCGCTTAATAATATTCGTAATTCTTTGTCGTAATCTTGTAATATTTTTTTCTGTTGCGGCGTCTTTGCGACAATATGTTGTTCGCGAGTCAATTGTAATTGTTTAACGGTTGTTTTGACACGTTGCAGTTGTAATTTTCCTTTTTCATTTGTTGAACCGATCAACGTATTGGCGCAAATAAATTTTGTTTCAAGATTGGGCAAGGGTTCAATTCCGAAATTATCTTTTTTCCTATCGGGAACAATTTCTTGAATGAGCGATAAAAATAAACGTAGAATTGTAATTTGTACCGCTATCGGTTGAATATCAACGCCGTAAATTACTTTTTGTAAGATTTCTACTTTTTTATAATAACGTTCTTGTTGTGTAAGATTTTTATCTGGATCAAGTCGTCTCATAATTTCATTCATCACGCCGCAAGGAAACGCGCCGGAACCGCAAGCCGGATCAAGTATCTTGCATTGCAATAAGACAGAATCGTTTGGAGAATCGTTTGGAGAATCGTTTTGCAAATCTTTTTTTGAATCGTTTTGTAAATTATCTTTTGAATCGTTTTGAGAATTTTTTTGTGCATCTTTTTGCGAATAATTTTGTAAATATGAGTCCAGCGCTTCGTTTACCATGTAATCGACGATTTCATGCGGCGTATAAAAACTGCCGGTTGTTTTGCGGCGATTTTCTTTGGAATCTGCGTCAATACACGCTAACAAACTTTCAAACACTTTGCCGATAAATTCCAGATCGACAGTTTGCGCATATTCTGAATCAATTAAATCGTCAACCGCTAACTTGTATTTATATTGCGATAAAATTCTAATAATTCCGGCGACTTTATAATCGCCGTCAAGTTCTAAAATATGTCTTGTCGTCGGCTCGCTAAAGAAATGCTCGTGATTTAAGGGAAATTCGTCGCCTTCAATTTCGTAGAATAAACCGCCGTTTAGAAACGGGACTTTGTTGAATTGATCTTTTATGTT
>JAISLW010000223.1 GCA_031277105.1 Planctomycetaceae bacterium
TTTTTACAACCATCAATCTCAACTAATTTTTGGCTCATCAAAATAATTGTAAAATTGCAAAACGATACAAACCTCTGATTCATTTTGCAACAAAGGGCAGTAATTTAACACATCTAAAAATTCACACAAGCCCCCCCTGAATAAATTCGGAATTCGGAATGCGGAATTCGGAATTAAAGATTTTGCTTTCAAATTTAAAATAATCTTTTTAATCTGTGTAATCTGTGGATCAAATTTTTTGTCCACAGATTACGCAGATTAGAAAGATTTTTTTAGAGACAAGTAGGACAATTTTTTTGATACAAAAAAATTTATATACCGTTTACCGCCGCCTGCCTAGCTATAAGACGGTAGATGGCGGTAAACGAAAATTAATATACAAGCAGCTTAAATTTCTTATATTTTAATCTATAATCCTAAATCTAATTTATTTTCGTCTTTTTCAGGTATAGTTGTTTTTATATTTTCATTGTTTGTATTTGTTGTGTTTGTTGAATTATTATCATTATCATTATTATTGTCGTTATTATTTTTATTTTTTAATATATCTTTAATGTTTTTATTTTCGGCGGCTAGTACTTCTTGGTATTTTGGCGGTTTGTGGTGTATTTTTTTGAATCTTGTTGCGACTTCTGCATCGTGTCTGCTTAGTTTTGCGATTTTTTCCCATTCGGCGGCGATAGTTGCCGTACGTTCTTCTTCTAGTCTTGCAAGTTCTAATTCACGACAAACTTCGCCTAAATATGCCGTATCTTTAATATATTTTGCTTGCGCTAGACAATATTGACAAGTTAATTTTAATCCAGCATCACACGGATTGATCGAATCGCACGGATTGATCGAATCGCACGGGTTGATCGAATCGCATGGGTTGATCGAATCGCACGGATTGGTCAAATGATTTTTACCGGTAATTTTGACTTTCGTATTTTTCACGCACGGCGCAACTTCATTAACATTGACCTTATCCCGCAATCCTGCAACGCAAATTCCATGTTCAACTTGATAATCCCACGCCGCTTTCGACTCTTCTAACCGTCGCGCTGAATCATCATGCAACTGCTGCAAAAGATCCGCCCGTTTCCGCGCCGCCTTCGCAACCTCCGCAGCATTACGCGCCTGCAACTGTTCCCATATCGCATGATTTAACGCATGTTGATATTCCCACGTCATTGTCGCCGCCGGATAACCGCGTTTAATATTCGGATAACTATTCTCATCATAACCCCGCTTCACCGCCGGCGCTATCTCCGTCCAAGTATTACGATACCAAAGTTTCGCCTGACTCGGTCCATGAATATATTGATACTCATGACCATAATCCGCAAGATGCTTTGAACAACGTTGACAATACGGATCACTACAACTACGATGCTTGTCATTGCTCTCCGCCGCAAGTATCTGACTCCGCCGCAACGTCCACGAACCCGAATGAACTCCCGACCTAAAATCAAACTCGCCCGTCGGATCAAACTCGTGAAATTGAGGACGACGCGGATACAAAGGCGATTGACCAAAACAATCGCACAAAAAATTCATAAATAACATTACGCAAAAAATAAATATTATCACTCTCATCTTTAATCTATAAATTCAAAAGTTAAGGATTAGGTTTTTTAAATTCGGAATTCGGAATTCGGAATTAAAAAAAATCTTTTTAAACTGTTCGTACTTGAATCTGTGTTTACCTTCGCCTGCCTAGCTTTCGGACGGCAGGCTTTTACGCTTTTTAATCGCTGAATTTCAAGTACGAGCAGTATAGAGACGCCCTATTTTGATTCCAAATTGGGAAAACGCCGAATTGTAAACTGAACTAAACCGATTTTAGGTTACATTTACCAAAAAGCAAAAAAATAATGAAATTTTTTAGAAAATTCCTCTTTACCCGCTCGGCTAAAATTTGTACTATCCGCAATATCGCCTTTAACGCCGCCCAAATTTGCCGTCCAAAAACTAGGCAGGCAACAGTAAACGCAAATTACAACGCAAACAATATAATAATTCACCTTTTTACCTTATATACAGATCGTACTTGAAATTCAGCGATTTAAAAGCGTCAAAGCCTGCCGTCCGAAAGCTAGGCAGGCGAAGGTAAACGAAAACTCAAGTGCGAACAGTTTATAACTTCTAAAAACCACAAATTTATTTTTATTAACCACAGAAAACACAGAGAGAACACAGAGGAAAATTTTAATTGCAATCAAAATATTATTTAATATTATAATTGACGTTAGTATATAAAATAATTTTTGCAAATTTTCTCCTCCGTGTTCTCGGCGGTTAAAATAAAAAACTGGTTATTAGAAGTTGCCCTTATTACCTTTTTTAAGAAAATGAAATTTACATCTACTATATTTTTTGGTCTAACATTATTATTCGCTTCCGTAAATTTTGCGCAACAACCTGCGCCTTACCAGCCAATAAATAACGGGACAAGACAAACACAACCAATGCAAATCCCGCCAAAAAATATCACAACTAACGGCGTCTTGACATACCAAAATCAAACAAACCCACAAACACAACTCACTCCCGGATTCAATTCGCCCTTCCCCACTAACCGCACACAACCCACAAACACAACAAACACAAATCAACAACAGACAAGATATTATCAACCAAATCCAAATCAACCTTATCCAAATCAACCAAACCCGAATCAACCAAACGTTAATCAACCTTATCCAAATCCAAATCAACCAAATCCGAATCAACCAAACGTTAATCAACCTTATCCAAATCAACTAAACCCGAATCAGCCAAACGCTAATCAGCCTTATCCGAATCGTGATATTCGTCCTGTTGGCGGCGATGGTGTTCGTGTTGCGGAGTCGGCGGATGCGGGTCGTGTTAGTGTAGTTGGCGGTCTTCCTCATTATGTTGGTCATTCGGCGCCTGCGGTGCGAGTTCATCCGTTTGCGTTGAAGCCGGAAGAGCAACGCGAATTGGATGATTTTTTGTTGCGTTGGGAACATTACAGCGAGAAGGTGAAAAATTACGAGGTTGATTTTAATGCTTTTTTTTACGATCCGACTAATCCGCTATCGCCGCCAATAACAACAGCCGAGCCGCAATTGAAACCGATTAAAATCATGTTCGGATATTTCAAATACGTAGCGCCGAAAAAATTCGTTTATCATATCGAAGGCGAATGGTTGCAAAAAGAACGTATGAAATATATCGACGCAGAATTAACGCCAAATATTGCGGCAGAAAAAACTATCATCGACGGACAATCGCTATTCTTTTACGACTTCCCCGCAAAAAAAGTTACACAATACAAAATGCCGCCAGAAATGCTAAACCGAACTATCGCAAACGGTCCCTTCCCTCTAATATTCGGCGCTAAATCCGCCGATCTGAAAAAACGATTCAGCATGAAAATAGTAACAAATCCAGATTACAGAGATAAAGAAATATGGCTCTGGGCTGTACCGCTATTATCAGACGACCAACAAGAATTCGTAAAAATCGAAATAAGACTAGACAAAAGAACATTAGACGCAAAAGCGCTAAAACGTATCGACCCCAACGAAAAATCATACACAACATACACGCTAGAAAACCCAAAAGTAAACAGATTCCTAAGACTAGACGCATTCTTCAACCCAGACGTGCCACGCGGATGGAAATTAGAAATACAAGACCAATCGCAAACAAACTTAAACCAAACGCCACACAATAACACCACGCAAAAACCACCAAACACAAAACGAAACGAAATACCTCTGTATAACCCATAAAATAAAATACAGAATTAGAAATTTTGAATTATACTGTTCGTACTTGAAATTCAGCGATTTAAAAGCGTCAAAGCCTGCCGTCCGAAAGCTAGGCAGGCGAAGGTAAACGCAAACTCAAGTACGAATAGTTTAAAAGACGTCTCTA
>JAISLW010000001.1 GCA_031277105.1 Planctomycetaceae bacterium
TTTACAAGCAAAAGAATCAGAAGTCGCCGGTACGCGAGCGGATATTACCGATGCAGTATTTCAAAATTATCTTAACGGTTTTACAACAAATAAAAATTTGTCAACCGGAAGCAGTTTAAATTACGGGAATGTTAAAAATGCGGGTATTAGATCCGATGGTATCACTCCAATTGATGCGACAGTAGGACTTTTTTATAGCGGCAATGGCTCGCCTTTTACCAATGATGCAACAGTATCGCCTGGATATTATGCTTTTCAGACTACGTTTTCATCGCCTGAAATATCTGACTTATCAGGATTGTTTCTGAATATAGATATTGATATTAATGTTGATGATATTTTGGAAGGTATTTTTCTTAACGGTCAAGAAATTACTAAATACTCAAGTTTAAAAGGCGTAAACGGTATAACTCCTGGAATTGCATGGTCAAATAATATATTAGATTTTTCAGGTTCTGTTCTTTTAGACGACCTTGTTGCTGATGGTTTGTTTTTGGCGAATGGCACTAACACGCTTGAATTTGTTATTCGTAATTCTTACGATAAAAATAATCCTTATGCCCTTGACGAAGATAATCCTCTTCAATTTGTCGCATTAGGTAATATCACACTCGGCGACCAACAATTCGCACAATCATTTAACCCAACGCCCGAACCTGCGACGTTGTTAATTTGTTTAACTTGCGGCGGTCTCGCTCTGGCAATCAGACGAAGGAAAAACAAAAAGGCTGTTTTGATCAAAACCTCGCTCATTAGCGGTTGAGTACAACCGCATGCAGGCGAGACGCCCGCGATCCTTTAGCAAATGAAATTTTAGAGACTATCAAAGCGAATAATTTTGCAACTTGACGAACATTCTAATTACCATTTGGCCCGTTTACCTCGTAGGTAGGCGGGCTTTTTTAAATTCGGAATTAAAGATTTTGCTTTCAAATTTAAAATAATCTTTTTAATCTGTGTAATCTGTGGATCGTTTTTAAATCGAATCATAAACCAACGGATCGCATACATTTTTACCAAAAATGAATTTTTATAGATGCCCCTAAAATCTATTACTAGAATTTTCGTGAACGATTACTATTTTTTAATAGTCCATCCTCTTGTAAATCCACATAGCATTATTATTGACATTGTGAAAACGATAATTGAGACGAAGAAAGGCGCTGAAGCGGATGTTTGTTTGTTGTTTTGTTTTAGCAAGTCTATTTTTTCGTCTAATTGCATTCCTTCGACTTCCGGTTTTTTTTCGCCTCGCGTTTGTAAGACTTGTTCTAGCGCCGCTTGATAATTTGCCGGCGTTCCGTTCATAATATCGCCGATAAAAGCATGTAATTGTTTGTCGCCACACGTATCGCCAGAACATCCCGCTCCGTATTTTTCTACCATTTCAACATGCAACTCCGCTAACCTTTTTTTTGTCAACTCATCCGCATTCCACATTCCCTTGCGTATCACATCCAATAATACCGCCGTCATATCTTGCAACGCATACGGGTTCTTAGTTTCAAAATATTCCTTCAACTTCAAATCATGCTTGTCCTCAATATAAACCGAATACATTTCATTCCACAAAGATTGGTCTATCGACGACGGCTGTACGACGTTCCATCCGCGCATATTTCGCATCGGCTCGACTAAATTCGCCGCGCCGCCTGCGCCTTCGCGTTGTAGTCCTGCGATATATTTTGGGTTCCAGATGGATGCTCTTGCTTCTTCGCGAATTGCTTGCGTTGCGGTTACCGCTCTTGCGGAAGTCGGGTTTCGCATATCACTGAACCAGATATTCGGATCGACGCCGGTTTTTTCACGTATCGCCAACGCTAACGTGTTAAACTCGTAAACGTGATCAAGCGTCAACGGTCCCCACGTATTTGACGACATTGATTGCATCATTACTTCGGTTCCTTTAATTTGCGATTCAAATAGACCGCGTACTTGAACTCCCCATACTTTGCCGTTACGATACATTCCGTTCATGTTCCGAATATATCTATCCGCAATTCGCTCGCTTGATTCCATACCCGATTTGTCAACCATGCCTCTAATTCCCGTCCCGTAATCGCCGTTTGCGGCGCCGAAAATTCGCGCTGTTGAATATTCTCTCGCTTCCGCCGGCGCTATTCCGTCGCGTTTTAAGTCTTCCTCCGTTTGCAATGAATTTTCTTTGACGTAATTTGGAAACTTCTCCTCCGGCAACTCCGCAACAATTCTCACTGCTTTATCAAGCAACTCAATTCTTCCAATCGCAGCGTCGCGAAATTGTCCCGAAGTCTGCGCAACAATATCTATTCGCGGTCGCCCCAACTCTTCAGACGGTATTACCTCAACATCGTAAACTATATTCCTGCTATCGCGTCGCGGTCGCAACCCCATCAGAAATAACGCTTGCCCCAACACGACGCCGCGCGTCCGAATATACTCCCCGCCCCAAAACGTACACGCGACGCGACGCGGATAACGCCCCGCATTTTGCTCGCAAAAATCAGACAAAACTTTTTTCGTCAACTTCACGCCAACCTTATACGACTCGACCGTAGGCGTCTGTTCCAAATTAACCGATGCGATATTACGCCCCGTCGGCGCCGCATCAGGATTAAATATCACGTCGCCGCCGGAAGACGGCTGAATATAACCGCCACTCAACCCAACAAGAAATCGACGCAACTCATTCTCCGTCGAATCCGCAAGATTATTCGCATGAAATAAACTCGCATCAATCAACGCAACATAAGGATTAGACGACTCCTCTCGCTTTTTAGGATCGCCCGTTATTTCACCCCAACGCGATTGCCCGCCGCCCATCATTCCACCGCCCATTCCGCCGCCCATTCCGTTCATTCCGTTCATTCTGCCGCGTCTGGCGTTGTTGCCGTTACTGTCATTAGCGCCGTTGTTACCGCTACCGCTATTACTCGCAACCGCAATATTTTCGCCGCTCGCCGGAGGCATTGCGTGAGGAGGCATTGCGTGCGGCGGCGTTGTTTTTTGCGTTTGTGTTTCGTGATTATTTTTTGTTACGTTAAATTGCGGAGCGTTATTTTTTGGGTTTGTCAAATTATTTTTTTCGTCAATTTGTTTGGTTGTTTTTTTATCAATTTCTGATTGATTTTTGTTGTTCAAAATTGGATCAATTGTTTTTTGGTTTTGGTTTAATTTTTGATTTTGTTTTTTACTTTCTGTTTCAATAATTTCTGATTTATCGTATTTTATAGTTCCGTCAAGAACGCCCTTGACGAAAAATTTTATTGCTTCTTTGTTTTCATTTGGTAAATTTTTTATTCTTTTTGATTCTCGTATTTTTATAATTTTTTCTATTCCGGGCTCGCCTAGCATTGCCGTAACCGTATCCGCAATTTGCTCGTCGCTCCATTCGCGTCCGATAACATGCAAACCGTCCTGAATATTCGCATCAGCAAGATGATCAATATATTCGTCAAGTAACTCAATATCTCTTTGCGTCAACAAATAATCGTCCGCCGGATTTACTTTGAAACCGATTTCTTTGAACATATCATTTTTACGAACAATTTCCGTCAACGACTTAACCAATTCCGTTTTCAACGAGTCGCCTTCGACGGTTTTATAATCGTGAATTTTATCGCTTATTTTGCTGGTTTCGCCGTATAATTCTGCTTTTGTAAACGGCGGCGTCAGGTGAGAAATCATTACGGCGCTTGCGCGTCTTTTTGCGACTAGCGCTTCGCCGATATTGTTGATGATATACGGGTAAATATGCGGCAAGTCTCCGGTCAATATTGTCGGATAACAATAATCGCTCAACGCAACAGATTTCCCTTTGGTAAATTCCATTGAGCCGTGCGTTCCGAAATGTACGATTGCATCCGCTCCGAAGCCGTTGCGTATCCACAAATAAGCGCCAAGATAAGAATGCGGCGGCGGCTGATCGGTGCCGTGAACGGCAGACATCTCATCCGTAACAACGCCTTCGTTTTCCTTGACGATAATATTTTGACTTGATGCTGCTCCGGCGTTATTGGCGTTAATTTGCGCGGGCATATTTGACGTTGATATATTTGACGCAGATAAATTTGGCGCCGCCTCGCCCGCTTCGCCGGAAATAATCGCTACGCTCGGAAGCGGCAATAAAACAATATTACCTAACTTTACCCGCGTAATAATCAAATACGGTTTACCGTCTTTTTGTATCGTGTTCTGCTTGCCTGGAATATCGCCCCAAACTTTAATCAACGCCTTCCTGTTCGGTTCGGGCAAATCATTTTGCAACCATGTAGCGTATTCTTCGGCGGGAACGTAAACGGGGTCGCCTTCTTGTAAGTAATTTTCCCATGTTCCTTGCGCCCATCCTCCGATTGTGCAACCTTCTTTCTGTATTAAATCTGCTAGTCCTTTTGAATCTTGCGGCAAACGTCCGCCGAGATCGTAACCTTCGTTTTGCATTCTTTTGAGTACGTTAAAGAGCGAGTCGATTGTTTCCATGCCTGCGGCGCCGAGCGGCGAATGTCCGGGCGCTTTGTAATAGACGATTGCAATACGTTTTTCAGAATTGAGTTTTCGTTGTAGCGTAATCCATCGGTTTACTCTCTTGACCAACATTTCAACTCTTTCGTCAATTGCCGTCCGAATTGATAATCCGTTTTCGTTTACTGATCTTGCCGCAATTGCTATCGGTTCGATTACGCCGTCTAATTCCGGCACGACTACAGATTGTCCCATGAAACCGCCGGACATCGCCGATGGTTCGTTCAACCAGTTTTCACGCGACTCCATAATATTTACCATTGCGATACACGGTATATTTTGTTCTGTTAAAAAATTGACGGTATCGGCGCCCATCAGACTTCCCATCGGCGTAAAAAGAATTAAATCGGGTTTAATTTTTTCAAGTTGCTCGCGTGAATTCATCATGCCCGCCAGCGAATAAACTCTACATCCCGTTTCGGCTAAACGTCGATTGAGCATGTCAATTGCGCCGCGTTCAAGTTCGTCGTAAAAATTTACAAATGCCCCCGTCAAAACTACGCGCGGCGCATCTTGCGGCAACTTCGGATAAGTCTTGTCAAAATATTCGTCGTATTCTTCAAGCGTTTCGTATAGATTGCCGTCAAGATGAAAGAAGCCGCGTTGGGGGCGTTGTTTCGGTTCGGGAATATTGGCGTTGTAACCTTTGAGTTCGCGCGCAAGGTAACGTAATCCGTTGCCCAAGTTTTCGGCGCCGCCTGCGCTAGCGTAAGAGAAAAATTTTTGTGAAATTTCTTTGGGAATATTATTTAATTCTTCTGTTGACTTACGCGTCGCTGCGGAAACTAAAATCCATGCGCCAAGTTCTGACGCTCGTCTAACATTAGCCAATTCCGCATCTGAAGGTTGCCAACCCATGCCGCGCAACATCACGAGATCGTAATTCTCAAATGAAGCATTCGCTATCTCTTCTTTTTTATAGCGGTGAACGGCAAAATTTGTGCCTTTGACCGCTTCTTGATAGGTTACCCATTCGCTATCGTATTCAGCAACTATAGCAATTCGCATCGGGCGTAAAAATTGATAATAAAAAGCGTAGCCGGTCAATGCTAAAACGATAAGAAAAATTATCGTAACAAAAATAGAAAAATTCTTTTTCATATAATATTAAATTTAGGGCATTCTCTAAAAATTCATTTGTTTAGGTAGGCGGCGTTTCGCCGAAACGCCGCAGGAGAGTTTATTACGTTGATAAATTTTATTACTTCATAACGCCTAAAATAAATTTATTTTGGACGTTATGTTATTAAAATTTAATAATTGTTTTATACGTAATGCGGCCCAAAAAATAAACACAGTAACGAAACACCGCCTACCTTTTTACAAAAAAATGAATTTTTAGAGATACCCTTTAGTTAAATGGTTAAATTGTTAAAAAATTAGTAAACGTTCACGAAAATTCAAGCGACAAATTTTAGGTTTTATGTTTTAGGGGATAGTTTTCTAAAATCAGATGATTTATAGAAAAAGTTTTTTGTTTAAAAATTGTCCCATTTGTCCTTTATGTCTCGCTTGTCCCTCAAAAAATTGCCAAAACGTAATTTAAGCAACTTTTAAACTGTTCGCACTTGAGTTTTCGTTTACCTTCGCCTGCCTAGCTTTCGGACGGCAGGCTTTGACGCTTTCAAATCGCTGAAATTCAAGTACGATCTGTATAATAACCAGTTTTTTATTTAAGCGCCGAAAACACAGAGTTCACAGAGAATAAAATTTTTTAAAATTATTTTATATTCAAAGTCAATTATAATATTAAATAATTTTTTGATGCTAATAAAAAATTTCCTCTGTGTTCTCTGTGTACTTGGTGGTTAATAAAAATAAATTTGCGGTTTTTAGAAGTTACCTTTAATAAAAAATTTTCTGCGAGCGGTTATAGTTTTTTTATATGTTGTCTTTAAATTGTTTATCATATCATTTGACATAACAAACTTTATTCGTCAATTATAATACTACAAGATTTTTTTTTGACAATGAGGGGTAAAGAAAAACGCGCCCGATCAAACGATCAAACAATACAATCGCAACGATTGACGGATCGTCGTCTGGATTTTTCGTAACGAAAATAATTTATGCGTTAATATTACTCGTATGTCGAATATTGCGCAAAATTTCTTGTACGTATATTTCTTTACGTATATTTCTTTTACGCATCTCGCTAAACTGATCTCCGTGAACGGTTACTATTTTTGAATAAAACATTAGGGCGTCTCTAAAAATTCATTTTTTGCAAAAAAGGTAGGCGATGTTTTGCCACTGTGTTTATTTTTTGGTTTGTAATACGCATAAAATAATTATTAAATTTTAATAAATTCATAACGTATAAAATAGATGTATTTTCGGCGTTGTGAAGTAATAAAATTTATTAGCGTTATAAACTCTAATGCGGCACAAAATTAAACGCGTGGTGAAACGCCGCCTACCTGGACAAATGAATTTTTAAAGTCGCCCAATAGTTGCGACGTTACAGACATGTTAAAGAATTTTGCCGTTTGTGAAAATTCAGACGTAAAAAAATCCGGCTCGGTAACTAATACCGAACCGGATATATTGGGCGGCACAAGTGTAAATCGGCTCTGCTTTATCTATTTGATAATTTTATCTTTAAATTGCATTTTCTCGAAGTTGGTCACATTTTTTGTCACGGATACAACTAATTTTGTCTTTAATTCTACAGATATTTTGCGGTCTATTGATACGTCCATTGATCAAAGTAAATCAAATAACATCAAAAGAACGGCATAAGAAATTTAGTCGTTGCGCGTACTTTGTGTAAACGCAACAAATAAAAAAAGGCGGTGGTTCATCACGCAAAGATACAACCACCGCCTATAAACTTCAAACAAAAGAAAGTGAGGTAATTTTACTGTGTCTGAAAATTTAGTCAATAGTAGTAATGTCGAACAAGTTGACAATATAACTGAAATAAAAAATCAGGATATTAGCACAATATTAAAATCGAGATTAGGCGATTTGCTTGAGAGTAATAAATGTTTTTCAAGCGATGATTTTATTTTTGAGTGTAATAGTGAAAGCGAAACAATACCGGGGATATTTGATAATTTCGGTAAGGCTGTTTGTTTGTCGAAGGCGACAGTGGCAAATGAAAGTCGGCGCGGTTCCGTGCGTGTCGGAGCGTGCGGAGATATGCACGGAACTGTGCCGGCTTCTCATTTGCCTACATTATCCCATACTCAAACTGTCCCCCCGATAACTAACAGGGGGGCATCCAAGTACCAAACCCCAATCCCCCCGAATAACGTACAAAACGACAATTTACCCGAAGTAATTGACGAAGTGGAAGTTAAACAATTTCAGCGTGGCGGTTATGATGGCGGCGTTGAAGTTGGTTTTGAAGGTCGGTACTTGGATGGTATCGCTATTTTATTCGATAAACTTGAAAACGCTAAACAAAAAGCGTCCGAAGAGTCCAGTAGTTGTCCGCTTGAAATATGCGGTCGTAATGTGTTGGTCGAATGTTCGGGAGCGAATGCAGGTTTACATTATAAATATGTTTTTACGCTTGACGGCGTGAAATTTTTACTTCATCACAATCCGCCCAAAGATAGGCAAGCGATCCGTATTCGTTACGGCGCTACTTCGCTTATTGGTCGTGATTTTTTTAGAGTTCATCAAGATATGTTAAAATTTTTGAATGATATTGGTTTTGTTGTTAGTCGTGAATGTTTGTCGCGCGTCGATTTGCAAGTATTGATTGAAGAGCCTATTGACACGTTTATTGGTTTGATTTTTTCCGGTCATGCGATTTCAAAGTCTCGTAAAGATCATATTTATCGCAATTGCGGCGCTGTTGAAACTTATACGTTAGGCAATGCTGGTCGGATTCAACTTTGTATTTATGATAAACGTAAAGAGATTTCCCATGCTATTACTAGCGATCCTGTTAAATTTGAATTGGTATTACGCCATTGTTTTGGTTCTGATTTATACGTTAGCGAGTCGCCGATAACCCGTATTGAATTTAGATTGTGGCGTGATGTATTGCGTGAAATTGGCATCAACACGGTTGCTGATTTATACCTTCGCGAAAATGATTTGGTGAAATGGCTAACTTATGATTGGTTTCGTATTTTGTCAAGTCCTAAAATTCGCGGTCATGAAAATACGGCGCCGGTTCATCCTGTTTGGCAAAATGTAATTGACAAATTTGATTTTTGGTTTAGTAGCGTCAAAAAGAAAAACAACGGTTTATTTGATCCGCATCCAATCGTGTTTAATCGTAACGAGCGTATTTCGTGTAATCCCGAATTACTTGAAAAACAAGCGTTAGGTTGTTTAACAAAGGCGTTAGCGTATCGATACGGCGTACAGGCAAAGAGTGATGAGTTTAGGTCAAAATTGTCGTTGTATTTGAATAATCATGTTGATTTTATGCGTCCTATTGTGAATGATAAGGCTAAACGAATTGAGATAATGAAAGGCGTAGTATTGGGAGAAAATACGCAACAAGATTTAACGCCGTCAAGTAACGAATATGATTGTTTTGTCCGTCAAGATCGTAATGTATTTTTTTGACGATAATTTTCGTAACGATAAATCATAGACTATCAAATAATCAACACGATAATTTTTGTAACGATAAATAATAACGCTTGCGGTTTGATTTGTTTTTCCTGTTTCCCCCTACTTCGCCCGTCGCACCTTGTCGTAAATCTGCATGGTGCGATGGGCGAAGTAGGAGGGAAACACCCCCTATTTTGTTCGGAGTATTTTAGACCAAAACAAACACGACAACAGATACAAAATAACAGCAACACGAATAGAAAAAATCATGACAAAAATTAGCGATATTATTTTTTAATTGATATGATTTATTTTTGGCGTGATTTTTTCCGTGTTGCGGTTTTATCCTTGAAAGTAAAATAGAGGTCAAGCGGATTCAAAAATTCCGATTTCATTATGTTTGAAATTACAATAGATTTTAATTTATTGAAAACATAAAAAAGCGGTTACACATTTAGTAAAAACTTTATTTTTTAATATTTTGCAACTACAATTAATAAGGCAGTTTATATTTTAATTTTGATATATTTTTATTATTTAATGTAACACTTTCAATTATGCTTTTTTTGGGGTCGATATTATGTTTGTTAAAGTTAGATTGGTATTTACTGATAGAAAAAATTAGGTATTATTTTATGGGTAGAATTTATAAATCGGGCGATAGGATTTCAACGTCAATTGTTGTTAATACGTCGTTGCATCGTCGTGTTCGTGAGTTGACGGGATTTAATTTTGGCGGTTTTTCGCATTTCCTTGAAATTAGTTTGAGCGCTATTTTGCCGTTTGTTGAGTCTTATTACATGAAACATGAAAAGGAATTTAAGAGTTGCGATAATGTTCTATTTTCGATTGCGAATGATAAAACTGATTTTGATTATGAGATGATCGGTCGAAAAGTAGTAGCGGCAATTCAAGAAAAAACAAAGGAGGTTTATAATGGCAAATAGACGTAAAAATGGCGGTTGGCGAATTAGCCGAACGTTAGCGGACGGCAAGCGTCTTTTTATTTCGTTAAGGAAGGAGTTTACAGAATTGCAAATAGCGCAGTTTGAGGAGATATTAGGCGCTCTTGTTATGCATCAGCGTTGTAATAGTTCGTTATTGCCGGGTCAACTTCGTACAATAGAGGCGTTACCTGTTGAAATGCGTCGTCAATTGATTTCGCATGGTCTTATTGAAGGACACGCCGATGAAATAATACCGACGCTTTCTAATTTTCTTGATATGTTCAAAGCAACGCGAAAGGAATTTTCAAAAGCGACTCAGCTTCGCGACGGTCGTTCTTTTAAATACCTTAAAAATTATTTTGGAGCGAATACTCGTATTGATAAAATTACGCCGCTTAAAGCTGCCGGTATTCGCGGTTGGATGAGTGAAAAAGATTACAGTACGGCTACAATCAACAGGTCTGTTACAATGTTTAAGATGATATTTCGGTTTGCTGTTGATACTGACATTTTACAGTCAAATCCTTTTAGTAAAGTCAAGGGAGGGGCTACGACAAATTCTAAACGTCAATATTATGTCTCGTATTCTGAATTAGAATCAGCGATTCAAGTGTGTGAAAATGAAATAGAGTTTGCAGGAGCGTTGGCGTTTGCTCGTTATGCGGGATTACGTATTCCGTCAGAGATACGTGATCTGAAATTTTCTGATTTCAAATTCCTTGAAAATAACTTTGGCAAGGAAGGAATTTTTAGCGTTCCGGTAACAGGTAAAACGGGAAAGCGAACTATTCCGTTTTTTTTAGAATTACAACCTTATTTTTTAGCGTTGTATAATACCCGCAAACCGGATCAAGAATTTGTTTTTGAAAAATATCGTAATAGTAATATTGCAGCATTGATTAGAAAGAAAATGAAACAAAATGGATTGCCGATTTGGGTGAAATTTTTTACTAACTTGCGTTCAAGTTGTATAACGGACAAAGAGCATTTAGGTTGGCAACGTTCTTATATGGACGCTGCTTTTGGCAATTCTGAGTCTGTTCGTCTCGGTCATTATTATCAACCGTTATCTGACGTTGAATATGCTGCGTTAGGTCAACAAAATAAAAAGCAGTCAAAACAATCCGTACCAAATAATGACGGTAATAATACGATAAAAATTGATACTCTTACAGAATTGATGCAACTTGTATCTGATATTCGCGGTAGGTATGGCAACAAAACTTTTGATGTGTTTGAAATGATCTCTGCATTTTCAGAGTCTATTTCGGAAGAAGAGGTGAAAATTACTAGGGAGGTTTTGAATGTAAGATGTGAGGATGAGATTATTGCTTTGATGCCTGCTTTGGTCACAGAAAATGTCACATTGGCTAGTAAATTGTTGCCTAAAATCATTGAAAAATATCCGCAAGAAGTACAACCATTTTTGAATAAAGCCCTAGAAAATATGCCTAATATCAACGAGTTAATGACAATTGCAAATAACGTAATATCAAATAGTTGCGACGTTACAGACATGTTAAAGAATTTTGCCGTTTGTGAAAATTCAGACGTAAAAAAATCCGGCTCGGTAACTAATACCGAACCGGATATATTGGGCGGCACAAGATTCGAACCTGTGACCTCTGCCGTGTGAAAGCAACGCTCTAACCAACTGAGCTAGCCGCCCTAAATTTATTGTTGCTAAAATTTATTGCTGAACTTAATAATAAGACTTACGCCGGAGGCTCAAATTTATTGTCCGCAAACGTTGCATTCTCGTCGCTTTCGCAAACTTCCACAAGCGGCGATTCAAATTTACCTGAATTTACGCCTGCCGAACTCGACTTGGAATTATCCTTGCCCTTAACAGCATTGGCGCTAATTTCATTCATGCCCTTGCGAAATTCCATCAACGCATTGCCTAATTTACGCATTACGTCTGGAAGATCCTTTCCGAAAATCAAAACTCCGGCAATCATTACCAAAATAATATAAAACGGCGAAATACCCATCAATAAACCTCCACATCAAAAAACGCCAATCAAACTTCCGAATTTTTTTCAACATCCTGCGTTTTTGTTTCGGTTTTTTTTGTCGCTTCGCTTATTTCGTCCTCAATACCGGCTACGCCCTTCTTAAACTCAACCACACTCCGACCAAGCGACCTCATCATACTCGGTAACCTATTGCCAAATAACACAAGCGCTATTAACAATAATAAACCAATCGCAAGCGGATTAGCAAAAAGACCATAACCAAACAACAAACCTAAATTCAAATTTAACATTTTTAAAATCCTCCTCTCTGCCAAATTAAACGGCAGATAAAGTTAAGTTAATTTTCAAAATCTTACAACATCCTTGCAAAAAAAATCAGACCGTCCATCAGCCCAAACAAAAAAACTAAAACTCAAATTGATTAGCCGCATAAACAAAAAACGCCCACGCCGCTAATCAATTTTCGTTACAATAAATCAGGAATCAATTTTAAACTGTTCTTGCTTGAATTTACATTTACAACCGCCCGCCCTGTTATCGGACGACAAACTTTGACAAATTAGAATCGCCAAAATTCAAATACAATCTTAAACAACCAACTAAATCTATAATCAATTCCCAATATAATTTTACTTACGGAAACTTCTAAAAAATCGTTTTTTATTTATTAACCACCGAAAACACAGAGAAGAAAATTTTTAAATTATTTTATATCCAATGTCAATTATAATATTAAATAATGTTTCGATTCCAATTAAAAATTTCCTCTGTATTCTCTGTGTCTTCTGTGGTTAATAAAAATAAATCTGTGGTTTTTAGGAGTTCACTTACCCGATTACTTGATTATTTGATTACTCGATTGACGGGTGAACGATTTCTCCGCAGCGTTGTTTTTCTAAACCGTCGTAATCATAAATTCCGTAGAAGTCTGCATTGTTGTCCATCCAAATTTGGAATCGTTCTCTTTCTTCCGGCGTCAACTTTACGTCGTAATGTCCCTTTTCAAGTATAGCCCAAAGTTTTGAATCCAGAGCGCCAAAAACGCCCGGTCGCGTGAACGCTTCGCGTTCTGTCAACGGAACGCGTGGATAATCGTAATACGAAACGTATTTTCGCAAGTTCACGTAACTGTTGAAAAATTTATCTTTGCCGGTTGGCGTTTTATCAAATCTTACAGTTGTTTTTTTCTCCGCAAACGCTTTTTCGTGGCAACTGAAACATTTTGCATCTAGCACCGGTTGAATTAAACGCGGATAACTAAACGGTTTCGTTCCGTCCATATCCGGCGTAATTTCAGACGGGCGGCGTTTCATCGCTTTGGCATAATTGGCTTTGATAATCGGCGGTTTGTGCCGGTTTTCGTGGCAGCCGTTGCACATCAATTTTTCGCCTGGTTTAACATAAGTAGCGCTACGCATTCTTTGAACTGAATTGCCGTTTTGGTCGATTGCCAAAAAGTACACTGGAATATCGACGGGCAAATTGAAAAATGCGCTTCCGTCTTCTTCAACCGGCACTGTTCCAAGTATTGCTCTGGCGTTTTTTTGGCTGCCGTAACCAATGCGCGGCGAGTTTTCGTTAGGCGTTGTTTTCGGCAGTACTTGAACGATTCGCAACTTTGTAATTTTAGTATTCGGCGGCAGCGGATAAATTGATTCGTAAACGTTCATTACGCCGACTTGCGCCGTTTTCGGTAAACTGTCTTTATCAACCGGCACAAATTCCTCGCCTGGTTTTAGCGGTTTGCCGACTAAAGTTTGATGCGGAATTATCGGCGGCATTTGACGTGCGCGGAACGGTATCGGGCAGTTAATCGAAATTGCGGGGTCTTTGTAAATCAGCGTTTTATTGCCGAATGCGTCTAGCAAATAAATTCCGTAATCGTTAAGTTGACCTTTGCCCATATCGCTGAACGGGTCATAAGCGACAATATAATAATCTTCGCTTAAAGGATAAGGTTGACCGTAGTTAGCGTTATTTCGGTGCGTTTGGATTTCGGATTCGGGGAACAATTGTTCCGGCGTAACGCGTCGAATTTGGCTCATTACGCCGTCGTCTTCTATTGTCGGGTCGATTAAAATCACGGAGCCGAAATATTGACCGTGATGCGGCGATGCTATTCCGATCAACTTTGACGAATTTGGGATTGCTCTGATTGTCGCTTCTAAATAAGGTCTGCTATAAACGCCGCCGCCGTTTGTGCCGTCGCGTTGTCCGTGTATTGGGAAGTTGCCTTGAATCGCTCTTGAATCGCGACCGTCCGGCGTTGTCACCCAAGGATGATGCGCTTGATCCGAACCGCGATCAACATAATCCCAACGCGTATAAACAATATTACCGTCGTTTTGGACGCTTGGTTTCCATTCGTTAGTTTCGTGCGGACTTAACATCGTAATATCGGTGCCGTTGTAATTCATCGAATGCAACGTATAACTTGGAACAGGACGACCATGACAACGTCCGTAACCGCCGCGCCGCGTTGAAATAAACGCAATTCGACCGCTCGGCAAATAACACGGATCAATATCGTCCCATTGACCATCCGACAATTGCTCAAGTCCCGTACCATCGGCGTTCACTTGGAAAATATGATAGCTATTCTCAGTTGACCAACTATAACAATTACGCGGTTGAGCGCTCGTATCAGCGGCTGAAAATACTATTTTCTTGCCGTCAAATGAAAGATCAGGCGAAAGGAAACCCCAACGTTTATCAAGTTTCGTGTTTGCGAGTCTGCCTTTTTCGACGGTTGCGTTTTCGAGTACGTTGCGGACTTCTTGTTGTGATTTATCTTCGGCGAATGCGTTCTTCAAAATAAACAAGCCGCCGTCTGGCAATGCGTGGAAACCGTAAAATTGATCGCACATGTGATTGCCGCGTCTTTCGGGTTCGGGTAAGTAATGTTTTTTGATAAAGAGGATTTCGTTGAAGTTAAGTAGCGGATTTTGCAAAGAGATTTTTCGGCGCAAGTTTGTTGCATTGGCGAAGAGTGTTTTTCTTGCGGCGGCGTCTTCAACTTTTGTTTGTTTGCTTTTTGATTCAAGTTCGTTGAGTTTGGATTCTTCGTCTTTGAGGTTTGGGGCGTTTTCGAGTTGTCGTAGATGGTTTAGCAATGCTTTTGTCCGGCGTAAAACAACGTCTAACGGGTCGCGGTCTGTTTCGTAAAATAACGATTCAGGGCGATAAGTTTCGTTTTTAACTTTATCGGGCAACTGTTTTGCGAGTTCTTTTTTGAGGCTAATCCATTCGCGGCTGATTTCGTCGTCTATTGCAACAATTGATCCGTTGTCGTCTAAAACTGCGTTACGTAAATTGACGGTTTTGACGTTGGCGAGTAATTCTTTATTGGGATTGTCGAAAACAATTTTAGCGTCGGCCCAATCGCCGTGATCGTTATTAAGGTCGTTATTGGGACCGGATGATTGTATGAGTCGTAGATTTTTGACGTTTTCGAGTTTGACTTCGCATTTTTTGGGTTCGTCGGCGGTTGAGAGTATGCCGCTGCGCCAGAGTAATTTATCGTCGCCGTAAACTAAAAATTCCATTTCGGCGTTTTTGCCGTCAACTTCGTCGTTGATGCCGACTTCGGCGGAAAAGACGCAATTTGACGGCGGCAATGTAATAACGATATTACTTGGCGAATGTGATCCGACGCCGCGCTCGTATGTTTTACCGTTAATTTTAATTGGTTGGTTAGCAACAGATTTTTTGGCTTTAGTTGCTCCCCAGCCTGCTGTCGTGTTACGTAGATCGAGTTGATCAACGTACACTGTATTTGTGTTATCTGCAACATCGGCGGCTATCGCAGTGATAGCCAAAACGGCTGCAATCAGCGCTAAACTGATTTGATATAGTTTTAATGTAGTTTTCATATCTCTTTTATAGGGTTTGAGGTTGAAATTAATCGTATCGTAATTTATCCGGCAACCGCCGCCGGCACGCAAAAAAACAAAACCGTCATGCAACGATACGGCAAAAAGTTAGATACGATTGTATAACGTACTGTTTAATGTCTATTTTGCGTGGGCGTCTCTAAAAATAAATTTTTAAATATGCCCAAATGCAAATTCAAGTGTGAACAGTTTAAAATAAACATCATGCTCTTTATTATCCGTTTTATAATATTGCCGTCAATATTAGCATTTGATAGTAACAAAACTGATAACAACAAAACGGGACGGAGCATTCTATCATATTCGGACAATAAAAATAGCGCCGCCAAAGATTCCAAAGATTTTAGAAAAAAATATTTAAATCATAACAATAAAGGTAACCGTTCACGAAAATTTGCAGCGATAGCTTGGAGGGATTAGGGGAGTAGGGAGTAGTTTTTTAGAAAACTAGACAACAGTTTTTGTTATAAAAAAATTGTCCCGCATGTCACTCATGTCTCACTTATCCCTCAAAAATCGCCAATACGTAATTTGCTAAAAAATTTTCGTGAACGGTTACAAATAATCTTTCTAATCCGTGTAATCTGTGGATCAATTTTTTGAGCCGAAACGCAACCGTATCGGCTGCGTTTCGGCTACTATCTTTTTATTATTCTTTTGTTGACAGGTTGAAATCGAAAACGTTCTTTTTACCTTTTTCAACTTTTACGGGTTTAATTCCCGACGTGGCAACGTTACCATATTTTTCCGGTACGATGTAAGTTGTTTTGGGCGGGCGGTCGCCGATTTGTTTTTGATAGTCTTCAAAATTCAAATTGGAACCTTCAATTTCCATTTTGGAAAACGTAACATTGTACTCGTTTGGAATAGCGCCGCTGCCAACAGGCGCGCCGCCGGTTGTCAATTTATATTTGCCGGAATCATCAGTCAAACCTCCGGCAGGATTACCGTCGCCAGGCGGTAAAAAAACAATGTTAATGCCGGCGGTAGGAACGCCGTCTAACTTGACCGTCCCCTCAACAAAAACCGTATCATACGGATTCTTTTGACCGCAACCGGTTAAAAATGCGAGTAAAATCGCCGTTAAAAAAATTCTTTTCATTAAAAATTCTCCTTTCAAAATTATTTTTTATTGGGTTATGAATGTCATTAAAAATTCATTTGCTTAAGGTAGGCGGCGTTTCGCCGAAACGCCGCAATGGAGTTTATGCTACCAATAAATTTTAATAATTCATAAAGCCTAAAATATATATTTTTTTTAGACGTACGAAATATTAAAATTTATTGATGTCGTAAACCGTAATGCGGCCCAAAATTAAACACTGGGCGAAACGCCGCCTACCTGGACAAATGAATTTTTAGAGATGCCCGAATATATTGAAAAAACACAAATTTATTTTTATTAACCACAGAGAACACAGAGAAAAATTTTAATTGGAATCGAAATATTATTTACGGTTAAAATAATGTAACCGTTCACGTAAATTTAAGCAAAAGATTTTAGAGCGTCTGGTATAGGGAGACAATTTTCGTAACAATAAATACTTGTCCCGCTAGGGACAACATGTTGGTAGAAAAAAATGATACGCATTTTTAGCGTCCCGTTAAGGACGCAATAAAGGTTAATGTTGTATTTACATGTTGTCCCTAGCGGGACAAATATATTTTTGACCTTGCTTTTCTACCAACATGTTGTCCCAACGGGACAGATCGGACAAATATTTATTGTTACAATAAATCTATCCCCTAAACTCTACGCTTCGAAAATCTCGTGAAAGGTTCCAAAAATTTCTTCTCTGTGAACTCTGTGTTTTCTGTGGTTTTTAAAAAATGATTTAAGTTTTACGGGGGCGTTGCGACTTCTCCTCCGTTTATTGAACCGAGTTCTGCCCAAAGTCCGTAACTGAATTGTCCAGCGCTGTCATACGGATTCGATGGCGGCACGTCGGGCGATTGACTTGTAACGCTTCGATGTAAATTTTGAGTTTGAATTGAATCGTTAATAAAACGTACAGAAGCGTCAAGCATGGAAACATTGACGCCGCCCGTGTGATTGCTACTTGCTGTAATCCATGATCTAATCCAATGGTTATGACAACTTGGACTATTTGGCGGTAAAAGCGTATAAAAATAAACCGGTTGAGGATAATTATCCCACGCACGCCGTCCCAAATTATGACCGTTATCATTCAATGTCGA
Source organism: Planctomycetaceae bacterium (assembly GCA_031277105.1). Taxonomy (GTDB): domain Bacteria; phylum Planctomycetota; class Planctomycetia; order Pirellulales; family Thermoguttaceae; genus WRKP01. The sequence goes on from JAISLW010000001.1 coordinate 18,040, forward strand.
TTGACTAGGGTTGCTAAAGTTACCATTAGCTCCTTTTAAGTTCAAACAGTTCTGCGGAGCTTGATTATAGTGAGCGCCGACTCCGGTTGCGAGTTTTGCCTTATAACTTCCGCCTGGTGCGCCGGACGAACAGTCATGGATAATTCCCTCGCTATACATAACAGAATTACTTGCTCCGTCTGTAATGAGTTCAAAACCGCCAACGAATTGTCCAGCACGTAACCAACTACGACGCATCAAGTATTGAGTAGTAGGATTGGCATGTCCCATACTACTATGTTCCGCATCGCTTCCTGCCAAGTCGGCACGACTTCCCCTATAATTTGTAACAGTATTGTTATTAACGCCAGATGTTCTAATTACTGAATTACTGTCAGATGGACAAAGAAACGTCTTAATTCTAAGGTTTTGTCCACACACTCGACTCGGAACGTGATACTTTCCTTCATCGCCGGCTGCGCCAGGTTTGTAAGGCTTCAATAATTGTGAATAAAGCGGTTCTTGTTCAATGAATGGTAAAATGAGCGGATTAGCGCCGCAGGCTTGAAGACCACTCAAGGAAGGACCACCGCTAGCAGGACCAGCGGTGGCTGCAATCGGATCAAACGACGACGCTGGAAAACGATTTTGAACATCATGAAAATTGTGAATCGCAAGACTCATCTGTCTAATGTTGTTTGAGCAAGTCATTCGTCTTGCTGATTCTCTTGCGGCTTGCACGGCGGGTAAAAGTAATGCGATCAAAATTCCGATGATTGCAATTACTACCAAAAGTTCAACAAGCGTGAAACCAAAAAATAAACCAACAGAATTATGTTTGGGAGTACTCACCAGAGAATTATTGTAACGAAAAAACGGATTTTCGTTGAAATTTCCGAGATTACATATACGCCCCCCCCCCCCCCCCCCCGCCAAATTAAAAATAAATTTTAAATAAAAAAAAAAAAAAAAAAAAACCAAAAAAAAAAAAAAACAAAAAAAAAAAAAAAAAAAAAAAAAAAAAAAAAAAAAAAAAAAAAAAAAAAAAAAAAAAAAAAAAAAAAAAAAAAAAAAAAAAAAAAAAAAAAAAAAAAAAAAAAAAAAAAAA
>JAISLW010000426.1 GCA_031277105.1 Planctomycetaceae bacterium
ATTCTTTGGGCATCTCTAAAAATTCATTTTTTTTACAAAAAGGTAGGCGATGTTTCTCCACTGTGTTTATTTTTTGGGCCGCAATGGAGTTTATGCTGCCAATAAATTTCAATAATTCAGAAAGCCTAAAATATGTTTATTTTAGACGTGCAAAATATTAAAATTTATTGATGACGTAAACCGTAATGCGGCGTTTCGGCACGGTGTTTGATTTTTTTAGCCGCCTACCTGGACAAATGAATTTTTAGAGATACCCCTTTGTAAGAACTACAATTATCGTAACAAATATAGTTGTACAAAAAAAAGTAACCGTTCACGGAAATTTAAACGACAAATTTTAGGGGATATGGAATAGAGGATAGGGAGTAGTTTTTTAGAAAACTAGATAACAATTTTTTTATAACAAAAAACTTTTTCTCTAAATCGTCTAATTTTAGAAAACTATCCCCTACCGCCTACGCCCTATCCCCTAAAACTTGTCGCTTAAATTTTCGTGAACGGTTACGTATTTTTTTATTTATCGATTCTTTGCGGCATTTCTATAACTTTTGATTGCAGTCCGTTTCTTGCGAAAATTATGTAGAAAATGAATCCTACAATAAAAGCGGATAAGGGCGGGCATGGAATTATTTCTGCTAATCTTAAATCGCCCCATTGCGGATAAATTAGCGCCGCTGCGCCGATGGCAAATCCCAAAATCCACGATAACCAACCGGCTGGATTAAAACCTTCACGCGGTCCTGCCCATTTGAAACCCGCTAAAATATAATCCGCCGCCATAGCGCCGCAGATAGGTCCAAACGAAGCGCCTATAACATTGAATACCGCCGGCGCATCCTTCGCATACCCCGTAACAACTAACAAAATTGCCGCCAAACAACCTAGCCCGCACGATACCCATTGATTTACGCTCGGAAACGACGTTTTAATACAACCCGCCGCAATAAACGTACAAAAACACGCCGACGGAAACGCCGCTAACGCAAGCAAAAACATAAATAATTTAGACAAATTACCGCCGACGACCACGTCAAATAAACCCGTTACGTTGTAAGTAACAAGCAACTCCGTATTTTTCGGATCAATCGACGCTTGAGCGCCCGCAACAACCACCAACGCAATCACACCCGCAAAAGAAGTCGAAAGCATTATCCCAATAAGTCCGCCAAAATGAACGGCGGCGCTGTTTTTATTGTTGCATCCGAAGTTCACGCCCGCGGCGCCCGCTGTCGCAAAGAAACCTATAACATAAGTACAAATCAACGAAATTATACCGAGTTTATTACTTCCCCAAAGCGATGCTTGTTGCGAGTTGCTGATTCTTTTTTGGGTCAAGTAATCAGTTTCTACTTTTTTGTACGCCGCTAATTTCTCATCATGCAACAAAACCGGCGGCGGAAATTTCTCTAGCTCCGTAGTCAGATTTTGCATTTTTTTTGCCGCTGTTTTCTGGTTGTCGTATTCTGCTTGCAATGTTTTTTGCGGGTCGTATTTTCCGGCATTCGTGAAAGTACAGGCAAGTAAAACTAGGAGTATCGCAATTGGAATAATCGGCGAAAAAGACGCAATTTTACCAACATACTGAATCCCCAACATACCCATCAACATTGCAAGAATAGCCCAAACAACCGATGTCGCAAGATGCGCAAAAGAATCCGCAGGCAAACCGAAAGTTTGAACTAATAACAAACCGGAAAAGTAAGCGTTGACGCTAAGCCATCCGAATTGTAATAATCCCATTAGCAAACCAGGCATCAAAAAACCGCCCGTAACGCCATAAGTTGACGTGCCGACAACCGCAAGCGGTAAACCCGTCTTCATTCCAAGCAAACCCGGAACAAGATAACACAGCAAATAACACAAAAAAGCGGCTAAAACAAGACTTCCTATCGCCAAAAGGAGACCTTGTGAAAGCGTGCCGCCGGATGTTCCGGTCGCCCCTAAAGGCGCCTCTTGCCAAAACACAAACCACAACATTACTCCCGCATAAGAAGCCGCAGTGGTCATAAGCCAACCAACCCGTTTATCAAAAGGCGTCGGTTGCGCTGAATTAACATAATCTGGTAATTGTTGTTGAGACATAATTTTTTCCTGTTTGTAAAAAATGTTATAAAAATTGTTGTTAAAAAAAGAGACAAAAGGGACAATTTTTGTAAAAAACTATTCCTTATTTACTCTTCACCGAAATTACTTTCCCCCTCTAATCCTAATTGTTTACTTCTAAAAACCACAAATTTAATTTTTATTAACCACAGAGAACACAGCATTTATTGTTACAATAAATCTATCATTACACACTATCACCTAAAACTCAACGCTTCTATACAGCAGCTCGTACTTGAATTTCAACGATTTAAAAACGTCAAAGTCTGCCGTCCGAAATCTAGTCGGGCGGCGGTAAATTCAAATTCAAATTCAATCGCAGACAGTTTAAAAAATTCTTCTCTGTGAACTTTGCGTTTTCGGCAGTTAAATAAAAAACCGGTTATTAGCCGTTTTGCCTAATTGTAGTAAGGTTCGCGTTCTTGTTTTGGTTTTGTGTTATCGTCTGGGATTTCGCGTATCCAGATATTTCTGAATTTAACCGGCGTGCCGTGATCTTGTAGTTGTAACGGCATTAAATCTTCGTGCGGTTCGTAAGTTGGTTTATTATCGTATCCCGTAGCGCCTTCTAGTTCGTGATGATTTATGATTAGCGTTCCGTTATGAAATACGGTAATATAAGCGGGGCGGATAATTTTTTTGATTTTACCGTTTTCAATTTGCATTTTCGGGCGATTAAAAACAATATCGTAAGTTTGCCATTCGCCCGCTTTTTTGCAGGCGTTGACTTGCGGCGGACGTTGTTTATAAATCGATCCGCATTGACCGTCAAAGTATGTAGATTTTCCGGGAAAGGAGTCGAGGATTTGCACTTCGTATTTTGAGCTGAGATATACGCCGCTATTACCTGCCGCTTGTCCGTTTTTGTTGTTTGCGGGTATGGCAAATTCAAGATGTAATTGTACGCTGCCGAATTTCTTTTTTGTTCTATTGTCGCCATTGCCCGCTACAAGAGCGCCATCGACGATTTTCCATTTCTGATTCTCCCATTCGGAAGTATCTTTGCCGTCAAACAAAACAATCGCATCCGACGGCGCGCCGCCAAGCGTTTCAGACGGCGTAATTGCTTTAGGCTCCGTCCACGCAATACCGCTCCGCCAATCCCTTGCAACCGCAACCGCACAAAGTCCAACCGCAATCACAATTGCAATCGTTAAAAGTTTTTTTAATCTCATTTTTTGTTTTTAAGTTTGTAATTAAATTTGTTAAGTTAGTTTTTGTCATGCGCCGGCAAAACGTTTACCGACGATCAATTAGTGGTAAATATAAGTTATCGCTTTCATTCGTCAATAAGGGGTTTTTAAATTCGGAATGCGGAATGCGGAATTCGGAATTAAGATTTTAATTTCAAAATTGTAAATAATGGGCGTCTCTAAAAATTGGTTATATTTCTTTAATTTTTTAGATTTTAATTTTTTTTGTAATTTAACCTTTATTTTGTTGACAAATTTAATTGTTTTTTTGTATTTTTTTTATTTTGCTTTACTTTTTCGATTTATACTTATCAATCTGCTCATATTGTAAACCAAGTTTCGCATACCTATTTGAAATTTTGCCCGAACAATTCCAATTGTTCTTAATATTTCGTTGCCCATACGCATCTTCTGCGAACCAAAAATATGTTCTATTCGACAACGAATTTTTGATTTCGATTTGTTGTTTGCCTTTTGTTCTTCCGTCAACGGATTATTACAATAACCCTTTTCAATAATTTGCAGATCAAAACCGCGACGTTTAAGTTCCGTATCTATCTTTTCACTTTGGTAAGCCGAGTCAGCGTAAATAGGTTGTTTGTAATCTTTGTTATTCTCATCTTTTTCGGCTTCATCCGGCAACACCTCCAATGTAGGAACACTATCATGCACTGCCGCATTTGTCACCTCATAACCCTCTATATATTTAGTCTCCACATTAGCTACTACATGATTTTTGTAACCGTAATGAGTTTCGTTATTCTTTTTCGCATAGCGGGCGTCAAAATCAGTCTGGGATTCAATCGACTTTTTGATAGTACGGGAAGCTGGTTTTTCTCCTTTTTTAATTTGTTCGTAGTCATCTTTGGTAAAGTGTTGTTTCGGGACATCGACAAATGTACCATCAATCGCTACGCCGCCCTTAATAAGAACGCCTTGACGTTTAAGTTCGTCATTGAAACGTTGAAAAAGCTTTTCAGCCAAACCTAATTGAGATAACTGCTCGCCAAACAACCAAATCGTTTTAGAATCCGGAATCCTGTCAGCAGAAGTAATACCCAAAAACATAAGAAATGTACGACGATCGCGTATCTGAAATTCAACTTGATCGTCGGATAAATTGTAAATATTTTTGAGAATAAGAATTTTGAACATCATAAGAACATCAAATGGAGGACGACCAGCGTTAGATTTACGCTCATGGGAACGAACCACGTCAAGTAAACTAATAAAAATATCCCAATTGATCATTTCATTAAGGCGAAACAGAAAATCGTTAATCTCTCGTAATTTCTCAAATTGATTTTCCATGTCAAAAAAAGAAAATTGTGCCATCGTAATTCAATTACCGGAAGGGTTAGGAATGGTTAAAGGGAAATTGAAAAGTTCTAATACCAGCATAAAATTAAATACTACCAGCAAAGAACACAAATAATAGTAAAAACAAATTTATTATAACAAAAAATAA
>JAISLW010000459.1 GCA_031277105.1 Planctomycetaceae bacterium
GTTCTTTGATTCGTTTGTCAACATCGCCGTTAGTCTCTCCAATTTTGAGATAACCGTCGTTTTTTGAAATTTCCGGCGTAATAAAAGCGTAAAGTTTCATTTTATGTTTTGTAAAAAAAATTATCAAAATTAAGCGATCCACAGATTACACAGATTAGAAAGATTTTTTTTAGGGACAAGTGGGACATGAGGAACAAGTGGGACAATTTTTGTTACAAAAAATCGTCAGACGGATCGCAACCGTATCGGCTGCAATTTGCCGTAAGACAAACCCAAAATCTATTGCGATGTCAACGTTGCTCATTGGCGGTTGAGTACAACCGCATGCAGGCGAGACGCCCGCGATCCTTCTGACAAATTTTTTGTTACAAAAAACTGTTATCCAATTTTCTAAAAAACTACTCCCTATCCACTACCCTAAAACCTATCGCTTAAATTTTCGAGAACGGTTATCTATGGGCGTCTCTAAAAATTCATTATTGGGCGAACCGATCAATCATTCGATGTTTCTATAAAATTAAATCAATAATGAATTTTTAGAGGTACCCCTATTTTTATGGAATAATTTTTTTGTCTGGTTGTACTTTTATTTCTATTGCGGCGGGATTTTGAGTTTTCTCTTTAAAGACTTTATTGATTACGTCTGTTTTGAATTTTACGCTAGCGCCAATAGCCGATACCAATAATGCAAGAATTAATAACATATTGAAAATCCATCGTTTTAATCCCTTGCCTACCGCATCGCCGATATACGAGCGTTTGTTGCTTAAAATGATAAAGATCAAATATGCGACCGGTAACATAGTTAAACAAACCGCCGACGCCGCAACCGGAAACCAAAACGGCAACTTAAACACTACCCCAAAAACTCCAACCGACGGCACAAGCGCAAATAACCTAAAACGCCACGTCGTCTGCTCTAATCCAAACATTTCACAAAGCGTAAACCCACAACAAGTCATGTGAGCGCTAATCGCCCCAAACGTCATCCCAAATAAACCGCCACAAAAAATAACCGTCGCCAACTGTTTTGAAATCAACCCGCCACTTTGCAACGCCGTCGCCGCCAAAAGCGGGTCTATCTTGTCATTGACTACATCATTGCCCGAATAAATTCCCGAAACCGTCATCCCCAACATTATCAACGACGTAACAATCGTAAACGGCAAAAACAACGTCATCCCCAAATCCCACTTCGCCAACGTTTTATGCTCCTCGCCCCACCCCTTTTTCAAAAGCGAATAAGGATACAAAAACGTCATATTGATTCCCACCGCAGCGCCAAGCATACCCAACGCAACCGTAACCGTTTTAGCATACTCAATAGGATCCTCGTTGTACGGAATACCATACCAACCAATAAAACCGCGAAACATCTCAAGCCACTCTATCTTGTTAAAATTCAAAACGACGACAAGAAAAAACGTCAGAAATACCAACGCCATCATAAACCGCAAAAACCACTCATACACCTTAATCCCCAAACCGCCGCGACCATAATTGAAAACGACAACAATGTTGACAAACAAAATAATAATCCCCGCAACCACACTCACAATATAACCTGCACGCGTAAATTCAGTAACTACTTCCGGCTTATTCGTCTTACTGTCAATTTTGCCCGTTTCGACCTTGCGATCCAATTCTATGTCCGGCGAAAATTGTTTTACTATACTTCTAGCGGCGCCGGCGGCAAGCGCATATTGCGGAAAATGCCAAATCACAGACGACATCACCGTCCCCACTGCCCACAAAAAAACTACAAACATCAACGGCGTCCATATCGATTTCATCTCACGCATAAAACCCCAATACGGACGCTCAGACTTTCGCGACAATACAATATTCGACACCGCCGCAAACATCATTACGCCAAGAAACATCGCAACCGGTTGTATCCACAACAACTTATACCCAAACGAAGCGCCCGCGACAACAGACGCCGCAGCGCTGCCGGCGCCAAGCGTCATAGCGCCCTGCAAAAGACCCGGCCCCGTCAACTTAACATAACCTAACGCACGCGAAAAAAAAGGACGGTCGGCTATCGACTTCAAAAGTTCTATCTCCTGCGCTTGCTTTGACGTTGCCGACGATTGATCATTTTTTTGTTCAGACATATTATTTCTCCGTTAAATTTATACGTAAATGATTTTCCAAAAATTAATTTTTTGTAAAAAAAATATAGTTAGGCGCCTTCTAAAAACCAGTTTTTATTTTAACGCCAAAAATAGAGAGATCGCAGAAAAGAAATTTTTAAACTGTCTTACTTGAATTTGAGTTTGCCAATCGCTTGCCTGGCTATCGTAGATTCGCAATGTATTGCGTCTCTACTTTAAATCGCTAAATTTCAAGTACGATACGTATAAAAATTATTTTAAATCAAAATGTCAATTATAATATTAAACAACGTTTTGATTCCAATTAAAAATCTCCTCTGTGTTCTCTGCGGTTAATAAAATAAATTTGTTGTTTTTAGAAGTTCCCGTTAGTTAATGTTGCCAATAGATTTTAAACTGTTCAATTTGAAATTGCGGTAGTTGCCGTTTTATCAGAACAGTTGAATTTTGGCGAAACCTGCGATTTTAAAAAATTAGGGACGCATGAAATTATGCGTCCCTAACCGTTTTTATTTTTTAAACTGTTTGCGATTGAATTTTTATTTGCCGCCGTCGCTCGTCTATCTATTTAAGTCGGCATTGGCGTAACATAAAATTCAAATACGATCCGTTTACGTTTTATTCTCTGTCGTCAATTTCGTTTTTTTGAACTTAATTGGCAAACTTGAAACTGTTCTTACTTTAATTTTCGTTTAACGCCGTCTGCCTAGTTTTCGGATGATGAATTTCAAGTACGAACAATATAAGCGGTAATTTGTATCTCTTGAGTTTGTAATCATTCCGCAAAATTACAATAAACTATTCACACATTAAAATACGTTTTTTAATTTGATTTTTTGTAACGATAATTGTCATTATTTTTCGCCTCAAAAGGGGCGAAATACAACGTAATTTATTGATCAAAAAATTCGCTACTCAATACTTGTTCGTATTTTTTAAAAACCGCAATTTAAAGTGTGAAAAGTATAAACTTAAAAAATATCGTTGTAACATTCGTATTACTTTACGCTCGCTTTTGCGCCGCTATCTTCAAGTTCTTTCTTGAGTTTTTCCGCTTCTTCTTTTGGCAATCCGCCTTTGATTTTTGCTGGACCGTTTTGTGCGCTTTCGACTAGCGCTTTTGATTCAGTTAAGCCGCCGCCCGTAGCGCCCTTGACGACCTTAATGACCGCAACTTTTTTATCCGCTGGAAAACTTTCCAAAAAGACGTCAAATTCGGTTTTCTCTTCAGGTTTTTCGCCGCCCGCATCGCCGGCGCCGCCTGCCGCAGCCGCAACGACAACAGCGCCGCCCGCCGCAGGCTCAATACCGTGAACCTCTTTCAAATAATCGCTAAGCGCCTTTGCATCCTTCAACGTTAATGCCACAATCTTATCGCCAAGTTCTTTGATTGTAGCAGGAAACTCTTTTATTTCGCTCATTAAATTTTCCCCTTTCAAATTGTGCGTTTTTAAACGCAATTAAAATTGTTATAAAGTATCAACCGGTTTCAAACGGATTACCCGCGTCGCCAAGACGCAAGCATCGCAAAATATCCGCTTAAACTAATTGAAACAAATGTAAGAAAATGCAGCCCGCCGATACGTAAAAGTAAAACGCAAACTACACACACGTATTCTCTTTGTGGTTAAAAAAATTATTGCCATCAATTCTAAACTGTTCATACTTAAAATTTCAGTTTAACATCATCAACTCGTCTATTGGATCAAATATTTCGTATTGTCAAACCTGCAAAAATTAAGTACGACTTGTATAGATTTCTAGCCGCCTTTCGGCGCTAACAGTATTCGGCTTCGCCACCACCAGCGTAGCACTGCTTATTTTTTGTAACGAAAAATCATTACTTATCTCCGGCTTCCACCGTCGCCGTTTCCGTTGTCGTTTCCGTTATTGTTTCTGTTTTTGTTTCTTTTGCCGTTGTTGTTTCGTCGTTTTTGTCGTCGCCTTCCTTATCCGCAATTTTCGCAATCTGACTCGCAACAGCGCCGCCAACAGAAATAATCTGCCCCGAAAGCATTGCGCCTATACTGACAATCTGACCGACGATCACAGAAATCTGTTCTTCACGCGTAAGCCACTTACTTATCTCAACCGCTTGCGTTGCGCTAAAAACTTCGCCGTCCAGCACGGCGCCTTTTATTTCAAATCCTTTAGTATCCTTACCTTTTGACAAATTGACCAATTCTTTCGCAAGCGCAACGACATCGGAAGCGCCCCAACATATCGCAGTCGTTCCGGTCAAATTCTTAAAAGCCGCAGCCAGCGGCGTACCTTCCGCCGCCCGTCCCGCAAGACTATTTTTAATAACCATCAGGTTAATACCCTTGCCCGCAAGATTCGCACGAATATTTTTATTCAAATTGGCGTTTATGCCGGTCAAACTGACGAACATAATATATTGAACGCCGTCAAGTTTGTTTTTGACTTCATTTGTAATTAATTGTTTAACGTATTTGCTCATTTTAATTCGATTTTTTTGAACCTATTGTTATACTATACGATTTGTACACGTTTAATCAGATTACGGTTTTGATCCGGTCTGATTTTAAACTGTTCTTACTTAAATTTGCTTTTGCAGTCGCCTGTCAGTCTAACTATCGGACGGCAGGTTTTTACAATTTTGTATCGCAAATTTTAAGGACAAACAGCGTAGTTGTTGAAATATTATTTTTTGTTACGGTAAATTACGGTAATATTAAGTTGACTCCTGGGGACATTGTGCCGGATAAAGTTATTGATTTTATGAATTGACCTTTAACTCCGACGGGTTTAATTTGTTGTAAGTATAACAGGAAGGCTTCGATGTTTTCGATTAGTTGCGTTTTATCAAATTTAATTTTTCCTACAACAGAATGAACTATTCCCAATTTATCGCTACGTACTTCGACCTTGCCTGCTTTGTATTCTTTGATCGTTTTTGCGACATCCATTGTAACTGTTCCCGCTCTTGGCGACGGCATTAGTCCTCGTGGACCTAGTACTTTTCCGAGCGGACCTACCAGTCCCATCATATCCGGCGTTGCGATACAGACGTCGAAATCAGTCCATCCGTCTTTTATTTTCGCAACAAGATCCGCGTCGCCAACAACGTCGGCGCCGCTATTTTTGGCTTCTTCCGCTTTGTCGCCTTTTGATATTACGCAAATTCGTAGCGACTTACCGATACCGTGCGGCAGCACGATAGAGCCGCGAACCGTTTGATCAGATTGTTTCAGATCAATACCAAGCCGAACAGATATGTCGATGCTTTGATTAAATTTCAAAGTGTCGAATTGCTTTAGTATGTCAACTGCTTCCGGCAACGATACCGGAACTTTGCTAGTTTTTTTTGCGTCGTTTCTATAACGCTTCGAATGTTTTGCCATAACTTTTAACTAATACTAATCCCGCATTAAAATAAACTTAACAGTTAAAATCAATTTTCATCGCTTCAATTCGACGATTTAAATTTTATCTTAAACTGTTTGTACTTCATATTTCGGCAAATAGAAAATTCTGTAAACGGCGATATTTTATTATCAACTGCGTCGTTTAATTTTTTCGCATTGTCGAATCGAAAATTTGAGTACGATATTATAAGCGTGATTAGTTTAAACTTTTCGGTAAGTAATGAAGACATCCTACGTCAATGTCCTCTCCCGTTTTTTGTATTGACATATTTGAACCGCAATTTAAATTTAGTTTAAGTTTGGTTCAAAATTCAATACTTTTTGATAATCCAAGTTGAATTTAATTTTTGTACAAAAAATCATTGGATTTCTTATTGGATTATATCGAGTCCCATACTTCTTGCGGTACCGGACAAAATATTTCTTGCCGCTTCTGCGGTGCGTGCGTTTAGGTCTTTCATTTTTTTTGTTGCGATGTCGTCGATTTGTTTTACGGTAATTTGTCCGACTTTTACGCGTGGAACGTTGCCGCTTCCGTTTACGATGCCGGCGGATTGTTTCAAAAGATCGACGCTATGCGGGGTTTTCGTTTCCAATTCAAACGTGCGATCATTGTAAACTTTTACTACAACCGGAATTCTCATTCCGAGATCGGTTTTAGTTCTTTCGTTGAATTGTTGTACAAATTGACCTAGATTCAATCCGTATTTTCCCAACGCAGTACCTACCGGCGGCGCCGCTGTTGCTTGACCGCCTTTAGCGTGAAATTTTACTGTTGCTGTTAATTGCTTTGCCATTTTCTTTAAATTATTTTAACTGTTTTCACTTGAATTTATGATTACTGCCGTCTGATTTATTTATCGGGCGGCAGGTTTTTACGCTTTTACATTGATGAACTTCTAAAAAAACATTTTTGTAAAAAGGTAGGCGGCGTTTCGGCGAAACGCCGCCTCTTGAACAAATGAGTTTTTAGAACTTGCAATCGTTAAATTTTCCGTATAAACTGCTGTTCGTATTTTCAATTTTGGTTTATTTTATAATTTGGTTTATTGTCGTTGAAATTGAACTAAAATTGAATCGAATTGAATTGTCAATTTTTTAGGTACAATTGTTATCAACATAAATTTATCGAATATCTTTTCCAAACAAGGGGCAATATTATAAGTTTAGAAATTATGCCGTCAATGGGGGAGGAAGTAATGATGAAACAAAATTTTCAAAAAACATCAAACGCAACAATCCATCATAAACAAACAGGCGTAACTAAAAATTCTTTTTTTAGACAAATTATTGGACAAACGATCCATCATTCAATGCATCTCTGCGTATTTTAATGCGTATTTTAAACTGTTGGGATTTCTAAAAATTCATTTGTCCATTTATTGTTACAATAAACCGTAACCGTTCACGGAAATTTTTTATTAAATTACGTATTGGCGATTTTAGTATGACAATATGACAAGAGGGACGATTTTTTGTAACAAAAATCTAATCCCTTTAATTCCGAATTCCGAATTTTAAAAAGGTTGTTGCTTAAATGGTTTTTAGGTGATATAACTTTATGGCGTTTGGATTGGTTTAATTATTTTTTTGTGTTTTTTTGGCGTTTAATTTAAATTTGGCGTGCGTGCTTTAATTAGCGTGTAGTAAATTTTTGGTGAGATAATGAAAGACGATAATCTTTTTGCCGATAGTTCAATGAGTATCGGCGAGCATTTGGAAGAGTTGCGGAAATGTATAATTTTTTCGCTTTGTTGGGTAATTGCTTGTACGGCGATAGGTTTTTATTTTGGCGCCGATATTGTGCGTTATATTCAAATACCCGTAAATAAATCTCTTGACCAATACTACAAACTCCAATCCCAACGCCGACTCGAAGCCGACAAACAACAACTCCAATCCGAAGGTTATACGCCCGAAGTCGTCAAGGCAATATTGGACGGCGGGTTTGTGCCGGAAGAACGTTATCTTTTTGCCGGAGAACTTGAACGCATTCTTAATCAGCAAAAAAATAATAAAAACGCCGACAAGAATACTGACAAGAATACCGACAAACCAGACGTATCTTTTTCGTTAAACGAAGTTGACAATCTAACAGAAAAAAAAGCCGGTCAAAATAAAAAACGAGCTGAAGCCGGTTTCACTTACGATACTATACAATTTGATGAAAAACCTATTCGCGTATTATTTCTCAAGAAGACTTCGCTGGTAACGCAGACGCGGTCGCTTGGCGCTTATGAGGCGTTTGGTATTTATATCAAGGTTTCGGTAATAACGGGTTTGGTGTTAGCGTTACCTTTTATTGCGGTGCATATTTGGTCGTTTATTGCGGCGGGTCTTTATCCGCATGAGAAGCGTTATGTTTATTATTTTGTTCCGGCGAGTGTGTTGTTGTTTATTGGCGGCGTGTTATTTGCGTTTTTCTGCGTGTTTCAATTAGTGTTGAATTTCTTGTTTGAGTTTAATGCTTGGATGAATATTGAGCCGGATTTGCGGATAAGCGAGTGGATTGGATTTGCGTTTATGTTGCCGGTCGGATTTGGGTTAAGTTTTCAGTTGCCGGTTGTTATGTTTGTGTTAGAGCGTGTGGGAATTTTTTCGTTTAAGCAATATTTCTCATATTGGCGTCCGGCGATACTGATAATTTTTGCGGTTTCGTTAATGTTGACGCCGGGCGATCCGGGAAGTATGGTAATGATGGCGTTACCGTTGACGTTTTTATATTTTGCGGGCGCTTCGTGTTGTATGTTATTCCCGCGACAAAAAACGATGTTCGATTATGACGAAGAAGAAGACGCCAAATTCAACGCCGTAGATAGCTAAACAAATTCGTTTTAGGAGTTAGAGAATAGGCGGTAGGGGATAGGGTGTAGTTTTTTAGAAATTTAGAGAACGGTTTTTTGTTATAAAAAATGCCGGAAGGATCGCAGGCGTCTCGCCTGCATTTCAGAATCGCAGGCGATTCAGGATCGCAAACATTTCGCCTGGTGTTTCTTCAGGTTCGCAGGCGGAACGTCTG
>JAISLW010000487.1 GCA_031277105.1 Planctomycetaceae bacterium
AATGAGTGATTTTAATACTGCACGTACTGGAAATTCATTGATGTAAAAGCGTAAAAAGATTGCCGCCCGAAAACTAGGCAGACAACGATAAACGCAAATTAAAGTGCGAACAGTTTAAATAGTGGGTATCTCTAAAAATTCATTTTTTTGCAAAAAGGTAGGCGATGTTTCGCCGAAACGCCGCAATACGTGTAAAACAATTATTAAATTTTAATAATTCAGAACATATAAAATAGATTTATTTTAGGTGTTATGAAATATTAACATTTATTAGCGACTTAAACTCTACTGCGGCGTTTCGGCGAAACGCCGCCTACCTGGACAAATGAATTTTTAGAGACGCCCTAGTTCAATTGAATAATTATTAATATAGACACGTGTTTTTATATCAATCATTACTTTGGTTTTTGCCTGTACTTGGTATAGTTTTGTTGATTCATTTAATCAACATGTTTCGCCATCGTCGGGTTGAGTGGGCTGCGATAGAGTTTTTGCTTGCGAGTTACAAGCGTAGTCGCACGCGGATATTGATGCAGCAATTGCTTTTGTTGTTATTGCGTATGTTGGTTATTGCGGTTGCGATATTTATGTTTGCGCAACCTCGATTTGAGGGTTTTCTTGGCGATTTATTGGGGGGCAAGCCGTCGCATCATATTATTTTGCTTGACGATTCTTATTCAATGAACGACCGGAATACGACGCAGGGCGGTAATGCGATATTTGACGATGCGATTGGCGTAATTAAGCAGATTATTGATAATGCCGCTAAAAACAACGGTAATGACAAATTGACTCTAATCCGTTATTCTAAAACTTACGCAATCAATCACGGCGCCACGCCGGATTTTGCCGAAATAAATTTGAACGAAGAAGGTATTCAAAACGTGCGCGATATGATTAAATCGTTGTATCCTTCTCAGGGCGCATTTGAGCCTTCTGAAATGTTTGATCCTGCGATAACGTTTGTTCGTCAGTCTGTTACAAGAAGCAAGCCGGTCGTTTATTTTATTTCTGATTTCCGTTCTGCTAATTGGCAAAATCATGCGGAAGTTCTAAAAAAGATTAGTGAGATAAGGACGCTTGGCGGCGCTGTGAGAATGATTCGGGCGGTTGACGACGAGCGGGCGAATATTGGGATTACGTCGATGCAACTTGTTGATGGGATTCATGCGGCTGATGTTGAGATGCTTGTTGATGCGGGTATTATGAATTACGGGCATGACGATGCGGACAATGTTCACGTATCTGTTTTTGTAGATGATGTTGCTCAAACGGGCGTAACTATTCCGCGAGTTAAAGCCGGCGAGCCGCTTAATCCGCCGTTGCGGTTTCCGGTACGATTTGCCGATGCGGGGAAGCATCGGGTAGAGATAAAATTGCAACCGGATGCAATTGCGGATGATAACAGTAGGATGCTTGTTGTAAATGTTCCGGCGGCGGTTGAAATTTTACTTATTACGCCGGATCGCCGGACAAGTCAATTTGATCCGGCGCAATTTGTCCGTATTGCTCTTGCGCCGTCGAGTATAAAATCGGGTATTCGTACGCGGACGGAGTCGCCGGCGTTTCTTGCCGCTAATCCGCTTAAACAGTACGGCGCTATCTTTTTGCTGGAAGCGGTGCAACTTGAGCAGACTGCGATTAAGGCGTTAGAGGAATACGTAACAAACGGAGGAGGAGTCGCTATTTTTACAGGCGCAGATAGCAATATCGATTTTGTAAGAACGACTCTTTATAACGGCGGCAAAGGAATTTTTCCATTTGAGCCGATAGCGGTCTCGCAACTTGAACCGGACTTGTTGACAAATAAACCGGATATAAATGTCGCCGCTAAGCATCCGGTATTTAGATTATTTAGCGAAGGCGATAGTCCGCTTCTTGCGGGTGTAAAAATTGAGAAATATCTAGCGGTAACTTTGCAAAAAAATCAAAATGATCAAAATGATCAAAACAATCAAAATGATCAAAAAAACGAAAATATAAACATACTTGTAAATCTACGGAACGGTCAACCTTTAGTCGTTGAGAAAAATTTTGGCAACGGCAAAACGATTACGTTTTTAACGTCGGTTACGCCGGTTTGGAATAATTGGGGCAAGGGCAATCCGAGTTTTGTTATTGTTTTATTAGAGTTGGCGGCTTCGTTGGCTGATGTTTCGAGGGAAACGGATCAGTTGTTGGTAGGTAATTCTATTCCGCTATCGGTAGATTCGGCATTTTTTGAGCCGAAAGCAGAAGTAAAAATTCCGGCAAGAGAAAACGTATCAGAAGGCGCTGTTATGAAAATAGACTTGACGAATAACGACGAAGGTATGGCAAAAGGCATATTTGACAAAACGGACGTCGCCGGATTTTACGAAATAAAATTACAAGCGCATGCTGAAACGAAAGAAAAAAATATTGAACTTTACGCCGTAAACGTGCAAGCCAAAGAAGGCGATACAAAATTGGCTGAATTGTCAGAATTAGCGAATTTAATAAAATCGGTAAATGCTTCGCTTGAAAGCGCCGCAGGGTTTTCTACATCGTTTGATTTCAAAAGTAACGCTTCATGGAGTGATATTTTTCTATATCTCATAATCCTGTTAATGATGGCAGAAACATTTCTAGCAGGTCGAATCATACCGCCAAACAAAAGAAATTGATATACTCTTCGCACTTTAAATTGCGGTTTTTTAAAATACTCATTAACTAATTAGAGTATTTTTTGATCAAAAAATTACGTTAAATTTCGCCCCTTTATAGGCGAAAAATAATTACAATTAGCGTTACAAAAATCAAATTAAAAAACGCATTGTAAAGTGTGAATAGTATAAATATCTAGGAAACAGTTTAACCCCCTATTGACGGTTTTGGATGGTAATGTAGAATGTTGCACAATTATTTTGTCGAGGTTTATTAGAGGTTTGGAGTTTTCAATTTTTATTTCAACTACAACATGTCGTCATACATTTATATCTTTATAAACAAACCTGACAAAAGAGCGGTAATCAGCTTCGGCTGATTGCCGCTTTTTTTTTGCGCATAAATAAAACAAATTATACGTAAAACAAATTATACGGATCGTACTTGAAATTCAGCGATGTAAAGTGGAGTATTTTTTTGATCAAAAATTACGTTATATTTCGCCCTGATAATGACAATGCGTAAGAGCCCATAAATGGGCGAAAATAGTTACAATTATCGTTACAAAAAATCAAATTAAAAAACGCATTGTCAAGTATGAATAGTATATGTCTCTACAATTGCGTCTCTGCTTTATGATTTGCGATTGGGAACTTCTATACTGCTCGTACTTGAAATTCAGCGATTTAAAAGCGTCAAAGCCTGCCGTCCGAAAGCTAGGCAGGCGAAGGTAAACGCAAACTCAAGTACGAATAGTTTAAAAACCACAAATTTAT
>JAISLW010000492.1 GCA_031277105.1 Planctomycetaceae bacterium
TTCATTTGACCAGGTAGGCGGCGTTTCGCCGAAACGCCGCAATGGAGTTTATACTATCAGTAAATTTTAATAATTCATAAAGCCTAAAATATGTTTATTTTAGACGTGCGAAATATTAAAGTTTATTGATGGCGTAAACCGTAATGCGGAGTTTCGGCGAAACACCGCCTATCTTTTTTGCAAAAAATGAATTTTTAGGGATACCCTTATATTTTAATGTTGTGGGTTTGAAGTATTGAGTGGTTTTTTAACGGTTGTCGAATTTGGTAAAATTCATTGGTTCGATTAAACGAATCAATTATCGTATCGAGATAATATTCCGGCGCATTCGGCGTATCAAGATAATTAAATTTCGTCGTATTACCGAGTTGATCCGTTGCTGAAATTAAATTACCTTTCGTATCGTAATCATAAATAATTTTTGTTTCAAGAACATCATCTATAAATAGACAGACAATTTCCCAATTGTCTTGGCAAGCGCCAATGCGATCTTGTTGATTTTCGATCTAGTTGTAATTCATAAAATGACATGTTCATGTAAACTATAATTCGATGTGCCTTTTTTGATACTGGTTTGAAATCATGTTTTATTAGCTGGTAGAAATACAATTAAATCCTTTTGTTCTTTGTGAGCAATTAAAAACAACGATGTAACAGCAAGAGATGTATTGATAAAATTTGGGTCTTGTTGTGATTGATTATTTTGTTGATTTGTTTGGACTTGGTTAGCAATTTGCATCGTTAGCCCCAATCCTAATGCGGTTTCTTGTTCGTCATTTTTTGGTTTTTCTGTACCTAATAAATCTTGAATTATGTCATTAGTGATTAAATACACGCGTGTTTCATCTTCATTAGCAACAATCTCAAGTGGAAGCATAATCGCTTCAAAAACTGAACGCTCCGGTTTGTTAATTTTATCAAATTCTTCAACTTCTATACGTTTACCAATATAATTACAAAAAGCCTCCCATGCAAACACATAATCATCAGCCAAAATATTAGGATTATCTGATACTCCATTTAGAAGTGATTCTATTGCACCATTTATGTTATCAGATATTTGAATATCTCTATCTTTCATCAAAGCTACCATTTCATCAATCAGATTTAATGATTTTGAACCAAACAGAGAACGAAATTTTTCAATCGAAATAAGGTATGCTCGAATTTTAGGATTAGTAATACAATTTGAATCGCTACTTATAGGTATTGATACGGTTACAACATTTTTTGATTTTTTATTTTCAACAGGTGTAATTATTTTAATCGCCTGTTCAGATAATCCTAGCCATTTTTGAAAACGTTTAAGGATTTTTTGTAACAATAAATCATTAGATAATATTGAATCCAAAGTAATTTCCGAAACATGTTTCGGTACTGGATAAAAAGGAAATTGTAGTAATTCATGATCTATCTTTGGAGTTGATAAACCAAGACGAGTTCTAACATACTCCAACGCATGTATCTCAACCGGATTGATCGCCGAAAAATGCGAATGAAACTCTGGAAAATTTTTGTGTGCATTAGGCGCCTTGGCAAAATTCCATTGTAAATGATGATCCAATATTGCTTTCATTGCATTCCGTAAACCTTGCTCATTATCCCAGTTTGCAAAAACTGTATCATATGGTGATTTTAATCTATTTTGATGCGTTGCTGAAGTCGGCGTTAAAAATTTTTTGGACTGTAATTTTTGAAATAAACGAACAAAATACTCCATGTAAAAATCGTTTTCTTTCCAAGTGAATCGTCCCGTACTAATACTATTATCCAACTCATTCAAAAAAAACTCTGTCTCTGGAAATGCAATAGAAAAACCAATACCAACACAATTACTCAATCCTGAAATTTCAGGATTAAATCGTTCAGAATTATCATCATAGTCTTCGTCATCATCTGGATCAAATTCTAGCGGTTCATAAAAGTCACTTAATGAAATTTTATGAGAGTAATATTCGTAATAAAAACCATGCTTAATAATATCCCAACCTTCAATTTGGTTTTCACAACATAATTTTGTTCCATGCCAAGCATAATTTTCTGCAATTGTACTCATTCTTGATGCTACCTTAGCTACATCAAAAGGTGGTATTGCAGAATAAGCCAATATTTCTTCTATCGCATCGTTACACTCTTTTACCCAATCGTCATCTGATCCACGCCAGTTAATATAATTCTGAACGTAAGTATTCAGAGTAACACCGCCCTTTTTTTTATCCATTTTTTAGTTTCCTTTCGTAAATATATTTTACACAAATCGTCTCCAACGTACCATTTTAAATATTGGTTTTGTTGATAATGCAAAATCAACATTAATAACGTATCCTGTTATTCTGTTACTATGTTCTACCATATAGCGTTCAACATCATCTATAGTTTGAATGACAGTAGCCGAAGCATTTTGCCATGCTGAACTTGATTTAAAATCTTCAATGATAGTTCTCGCATAGGCAGTGGCACCTTGTGCTTGTCTTGAACTTAACATTGGAGCGCCTATCAATATGTGTGACTTTATTTCAAAAACATATATACTTTTCTCACTTTAAAAATGCGTTTTTTTTAATTTTTTTGTATGTGGAAATTTTCGGCGAGTAGTGTGCGTAGTGATGTCTTGTGTTTTTTTATGTTTTTGAAAAAAATCTTTACATGCTTGCGTGAAATCTGCGAATTTTTCATAATACGTATTGTAGATTACGTTTTTTTTTGAAAAATTTCCAAAGTTGCTCAATCAAGTTTAAGTTAGGCGAATAATACGGTAAAAATTCAAGTTTTATATTGCCCAATTCATTACAATACGCCAATAATTCCTTACTACAACAATAGGGCGTCTCTAAAAATTCATTTGTTCAGGTAGGCGGCTAAAAAAATTAAACACTATGCCGAAACGCCGCATTACGGTTTATACCATCAATAAATTTTAATATTGCACACATCTAAAATAAACATATTTTATAGACTTTATGAATTATTAAAATTTATTGGTAGCATAAACTCCATTGCGGCGTTTCGGCGAAACACCGCCTACCTTTTTACAAAAAAATGAATTTTTAGAGATACCCATTTGAAATGGAGAAATTGAATGTAAACGGCATTGATCAACTAATACTAAAATCTGAATTATTATTTATAATGATAATTCTTGTTACGTCATTAAAAGCTCGTCAGATTTTTTATCAAAAAGACATTATCACCTTCGAGACAACTTATCTTCTGATATAACCATTCGACTGTCGGATTATTGCTTTTCTCTCACTTGCGACCATTGCGAAAGATGTCTTCCACATGGTCAAGCATGTGAGACTTCCACTTGCCAATCACTGTAGGACGAACTTGAAATTACGAGGCAATTGGCTAATTGTCTTCCCCGCTTAATCGCCCAAAGGGCAACCTTAGCCTTAAAGGCAGCGTTACAATTAGCGCTTTGTTAATTTTTAATTCTTGGATACATGTTTTATAAAAGACATTATTTTTTAAGGTTATTTTGTTTGTTCATCCTAAATTTTAAGATTAACAAAGCGCAAGTACGCTTTGTTGCCATACCCCCTAATATACTCCGTAATGCAAAAAATAAGTTAATCATTTGTAAATAATTAATCTATTGATTGTCGTGCTTTTTACATGTTGATTTTCATTAATTTTCGTAACTATTGATCAAGTTATTTCTGTATGCTGCCTACACTTTAAATTTTTGACTTTCCGATATATTTCATAATTGATTCCAAAAGCAAAACCGAAATTTCAAGTGTACGGAGTATAAATGGTCAAATTGTAAAAAAATATATACTTTATTGAGACGCCAAGTTTTTGCCGTCCGCTTCTCACCGCTGTTAAAAAACCACTCAATACTTCAAATCCTAACTTTACTGTATAAATTATTTATCCCACTTTCAAGTCATGATTTCCTGTTTATCTTTATCTCTTTTATTAAAAAAATATAAGATAAATTAAATCTCTAATAACTATATAAAAAAGATAAATCACTAAAGATAAAATGAAAACCATAAGAACTATTAATATACATACTAAAATGAGTTTTATTGTACGGTAAATATAATCTTCTTCTCTATGCGTGCTAATTTCACTTGCTCTGGATGGATTACCTGTAAGTTGCGGATTGGGATTGATTTTGTCATTTTTTACCAATGCCCAAAAAGACATATATGAGTCCCAATCTTCAAAAATATTTGATAAATAAGCAAAAAATTCTATAAAAAAACATGTAGTTGTCGTGTCACAAACAGTTATCATCAAATCATAAGTTGCCAATAAAATAATTGATGCATCACGAGAGATTGAGAAGTCATTATCAGTTAACGCAACCCAAAGTTCAAGAATATCATGATTGAATGCGTTTTGTGTACCCCATGATTGAGGATTATTTTCAAGGAAAATAACATAATCTATTATAATTTTTGTGGGTATTTTATGTCGCATTCCACAAACATGATCTGCATAAGTAAAATATTTGAATCTTACCTCGCGTTCCCATATTGGTAATAGTCTTTTTAACGCGCAAACTGATACATGACACAAATCTCGCCATTCTAAACTTTTTAATTCATTGACAAAGTTTGTAACAAGATATAATTCATCATTGATTAGTTTTTTCATTTATTTATCTATTATTAGGGGGAATAAAATGGGTATTAACTGACTCATTTGTTTTTGAAGCATCAATTGGGTATCTCTAAAAATTTATTTTTTGTAAAAAGGTAGGCGATGTTTTGCCGCTGTGTATATTTTAGACGTGCGAAATATTAAAGTTTATTGACGTCATAAACCGTAATGCGGCGTTTCGGCACAGTGTTTAATTTTTAGCCGCCTACCTGGACAAATGAATTTTTAGAGATGTCCCAGAATACGATCCGCTCAACGCTTATCGGTAACCTTGCGATACTTATTCTTGATCTGCTTGATTTGACGAGGCGATAATTCAAAAATCATAAAATATAAAAAATTACAAAAAAAATAAAAACAACGCACAAAGTATAAAATTATTAAAAAACACGTCAAGACGTATTTTAAAGTAAGAGGAGTATATAAATTTAAACACACGTCAAGTATCCCAAAAAAATGAATTTTTAGAGATACCCAATTGTATTATTTTTTCTTTTTTTCTTTTCCTTTTCCCCCCCGCCTTGTGGAATTTTGTTTATGTTGTAGAATGTTTGCTTGTTTTTTGGCAATAGGTGGTACATTGATATTTTGTGGCAAGTTGTATCAATATATTGTTATTTTTTGAGTGAAAAAAATTTTGGGGCTGTAGCTCAATTGGTTAGAGTACCGGACTGTCGATCCGGTGGTTGCGGGTTCGATTCCCGTCAGCCTCGTTTTTTTTTATTTAACAAAATTATTAGAATTTTACGAGTTCAAAAAATTATATTGCTCGTATTTGAAATTCATTGATGTTAAAAGCATAAAAGTTTGCCGCCCGATTTTAAGCAAGCAAAAGTAAACGCAAATTAAATTACGAACAGTTCAAAAACCTGCATTCCTGTTAATAGGAATGCAGGCTTTTTTGTTATTGGCGTACAAGCGTCTCTAAAAATTCATTTTTTGCAAAAAAAATTTTTGCAAAAATGTAGGCGGCGTTTCGGCACAGCGTTTAATTTTTTTAGCCGCCTACCTGGATAAATGAATTTTTAGAGACGCCCGCAAATTAAATTACGAACAATTCAAAAAAATATCCCCGATTGGATTTGAACCAACAACCTCTGGCTTCGGAGGCCAGCGCTCTATCCAGTTGAGCTACGAGGACAAACGATTCGCATATACTGCTCGTACTTGAAATTCAGCGATTTAAAAGCGTCAAAGCCTGCCGTCCGAAAGCTAGGCAGGCGAAGGTAAACGCAAACTCAAGTACGAATAGTTTAAAATATAAACCAAACAAAAAAATTGACAAGCCGTAGCAAACCGAAAACCATAAGGCAACTTCTAACAACCAGTTTTTTATTTAACCATAGAGTTCACAGTGTTCATAGAGAAGAAAATTTTCAAAATTATTCTAAATCAAATGTCAATTATAATAGACAAGTTCTAATAACTCATTTGTTCAAAAAAATCAAAGTTCCGACAACATTGTCACACGTGTCCCTAAAATAATCCGTATAATCTATAAATTTTTTAAAATCGAAAAAATTTTTTGAAAATTTTTGCAGACTGGTATTGTGTTATTTTGCGGAATGATTTATACTACCGCCCTCGTGTTACAAAATTTGAGATCAAATTTTTTTGTCCACAGATTACGCAGATTAGAAAGATTTTTTAAAATAATCTTTTTAATCTGTGGATCAATTTTTTTGCTCTTGAATTTTTGTAACGAAAAATGTATTTGGTTTAATTGCGGCGAATTTAATTTTTAATTTTGTGCAAAAAATGTTTTTTGCGAAATTAGATTTTGTTGCGATTAAAAATTTTAAACTCTGTTTAACCCTTTACAGTAAAGGAAAATAACATGAAAAAGACAAATTGTTTGTCAGAACGTAACGCCGAAGTCAATACGAATATTGATATTACAGCCAATGTTAATTTGGATGTTAATT
>JAISLW010000512.1 GCA_031277105.1 Planctomycetaceae bacterium
ATATTAAAGTTTATTGATGTCGTAAACCGTAATGCGGCCCAAAATTAAACACGGGGCGAAACGCCGCCTACCTGGACAAATGAATTTTTAGAGACGCCCAACAGTTTTTTATTTAAACGCCGTGAACACAGATTTCGCAGAGAATAATTTTTTAAAAATATTTTAAATCAAAAAGTCAATTGTAATATTAAATCACGTTTTGACCTCAATTAAAAATTCCTTTGTGATCTTTGTGTTCTCTGTGGTTAATAAAAATAAATTTTTAGAGATTCCCGAAAATGCGACAGACGGCGATGAATGCAAATTCAATTATGAACAGTTTATAATATTATGAATAGAATTACTGGAAATTTTGGCGCTTATGAGATTGCGTTGTCTGTTTCTTTTGGCGTGATGTTGGGGCTTTTGCTTTTGACGTCTGGCAAGTTTTTATTTTTTATATTGCTTCTGTTATTTTTATTTTCGGGCGCTAATTTGTTTTCTGGAATAATTGTAACGATAATTATTTCGGCGTTGACAATTTGGTTTCATTCAACTATTTGTCATTCTGTGGGTGAAATTATTTTGATGAATAATATATTTCAAAACGTCTGCGGCGTATTATTCAAGTTGCCTTTTTTTGCGTGGACAATGTTGGATAATACGATTGTGTGCGGTTCGTTTGCGATAGGTTTAATTTTATTTTTGCCGTTATTTGTAATTGCCTGGATACCGCTAAAATTACTCCTGCCAAAACAAAAAAAACAAACGCAAAACAAAACGCAAAATCCATCAATCAATAATTCATTCAATATCTAAAAAAATCATAACCTTTCGCAGAAATTTAAACGGTAGATTTTAGGAGTTAGGGTGTAGGGTTTAGAGTTTAGGGAGTAGGGTTTAGGGAGTAGAGGTTAGGGAGTAGAGGATAGTGAGTAGTTTTTTATAAAGTTAGAGAACAGTTTTTTGTTACAAAAAATCGTTTGAAGGATCGCAACCGTTTCGGATGCGATCCTCAATTTTTTGTTAAAAAAATTGTCCCGTTTGTTTCTCAATATTTCGTTATGCTAACTTAATGAACAAATTTTCGTGAACATTTACAAAAAATTTAATATCATGTCAAAAAATAAAAACCTTGATTCAATTGATACGGCATATTTGGAGGAATTGATTACGGTGAGCGCTGAAACGATATTGATTGAGATGTTTGGGGGCAATGAATATTATGCTTATCGTCGCGGGGCGTTGCCGGTGTTATTGGTTGCTCATGCCGATACGGTATTTAAAGCGCCGCCAAAACCGTCTCAAATTTGCAAGTCCGAAACAGAATGGTCTGCGCCGGATATTGGTTTGGGCGCCGATGATAGAGCCGGAATTTATATTGCGTCAAAAATTATTGAACAGCTTGATTGCTCGCTTGTAATTACAAATTACGAAGAAACCGGCGCCGCCGGAGCGGAACATTTCGCTAATGATTGTAAAGATTCGTATGACTTTATAATCGAATTTGATCGCAAAAATAGTAACGACGCAGTTTTTTATGATTGTTACAACAAAGAATTTCAAGATGCGGTACTATCTCAATTTTACGATCACGCAATCGGATCTTTGTCGGATATATCAATTATTGCTCCGCAATTAGATATTGCCGCCGTCAATTTATCTTGCGGATATTATTATGCGCATTCGCCAGACGAAATACTAAATTTATCAGAAATGCAAAAGGCTATAGTTGAAGGAAAGAAATTAATAAAAAGATTATTGAAAACAAATAAACATTTTCGTTACGATAATTCTTAATTACGCAAATCGCTAGTAATTTTTTAAACTGCTAACCTCTCACGAGATTTTAGAAGCGTCGAGTTTTAGGTGATAAGGTGTAGGTGATAGATTTATTGTAACAATAAATATTTGTCTCATCTGTCCCGTTAGGGACAACATGTAAATATTGCGTCCTTAACGGGACGTAATACAGGGCGTCTCATCTATCCCTAGCGGGACAAATATTTATTGTTACGAAAATTGTCTTGCTTGTCCTGCTTGTCCCTCAAAAATCGCCAAAGCGTAATTTAATAAACAAATTTTTGCGAACTGTTACTCATGTATAACAAGGTACTTTATTTTATCAGTCGGCTTCCGTCAAGGATTTATTGGAAGATAAAAAATACGGTATTGCGATGGCGAGGTTGTGATTTTTCTGAATTTCGCGATCAGAATATTAGTTTAGAAACCGGCTATCAATATCGGGCGAATCAGGTGAATATATTTCGTCGGATGTTGCGTAAAGTTGATCGTGATTATTTGCCGTTTGATCAGATGTTATTTTTTGACGCCGGATTTGGCAAGGGCGCAATGTTAATAGAAGCGATGAAACTTGGGATACCGTTAGTTGGCGGAGTTGAACTTTCGGAAAGCATGTATGAAATTTGCCGTAAAAATCTGAAAATTTTGGGTTGGGAAAAAGAAAATACAAAACTATACCAAGATAACGCCGCAACAATAACCGAACAACTAGACGAATTTAATTTGTTCTACATGTTCAATCCGTTTCCCGAATCAGTTATGAAACAATTTATCCAAAATATTATTGACTCGGCAAAACGTAAACCGCGAAAAATATTCATCGTTTATTGTCATTCAACATTGCATCAAACGCTTATAGACGCCGGATTAAATTTGTTGTATGACCATCAGGTTAAAATACCGTTCAAACCCGAAGGAATTTTTTACAATAAAATTTATTCGTTATAATTTATAATATTGAATAACAATGCGAATACTTATCGGTTCTGATATTTGTCCAATAAATCGTAATGAGATTACGTTATGCGAGGCTAGAATTGCTGCGAAAACGAAGGATTTTTTTTGCGGTTATGATTTGTTTCTTGCCAATCTTGAGTCGCCTCTTACGGAGCGGGTTTCGTCTTGTTGCAAATATGGCGAGTCATTCATGGCAAGTCCTAAAACGCTCGCCGGTTTAAAATCTATTGGTATAAATTTGTTGTCGCTTGCGAACAATCACATAATGGATCAGGGCGTTGAAGGATTACGTGAAACGATTGCGGCGCTTAACGCTTATAAAATTAACTGGTTTGGCGCCGGCGATAATTTGGCGGCGGCGGCGCGACCGTATTTTTTTCAATGCGGTGAAAATATGATTGGATTGTTGGCGTTTTCGGAGCCGTTTTTTGCGGCGGCTTCGCGGCGGCGGGCGGGCGCGAATATTTTTGAAACGCCGCATATTGTAAGGAGTTTTATCGGCTTGCCGGAAAATTGTTTCAAAATAATTTTATTGCACGGCGGCAATGAACATTGTCATTTACCTAATCCGTTGATTAAGGATACTGCGCGGATGTTAGCCGAACTTGGCGCAGGTCTGATTATCGTGCAACACTCGCATTGTATCGCAGGTTATGAAAAATGGAAAAACGCTATGATTTTTTACGGACAAGGGAATTTTATATTTGATTATCCAATTGCAAGTCAATCATGGTTCAAAGGAATTTTGATTGAGATTATTGTTTCAAATAATCGCATGAATAATTTTCGTATAATTCCATTTGAGCAAGCCGCAGGAGAATCGTTAATTACTATACTGGAAGGCGAACAAAAAAATTCGTTGCTGGACGAAATCGAGCAATATAGCAAAATACTTTGCGACGATGATAAATATGAAATAGAATGGGATAAATATTGTGAAGAGTTGCGGCGAAGTTATCAGAGTATAATTTTGGGGCATGGTAATTTATTGTTTCGGTTGAATAAAAAATTTGGCATTTCAGATCGCATAATTTCATCGAGTACGGCAATGTTGCAAGGGCGTACATTTCGTTGTCCGTCGCATCTTGAGGTAATAAAAAATCTTTATTCAATTGAAAAAACTACGAAATAATTTGTTACGAATTATTGGTCAAGCGAAAAAGAAATAATAACGGTCGTTGACTAAAAAATTTATCCCTCATGTTCCTATTGACCCACTCGTCCCACTTGCCCCTAAAAAAATCCTTCTAATTTGTGTACTCTGTGGATCCGCTTTTAAAATGATTCACAGATTACAGATTAAAAGGATTGAGAATGATTGAGAATGATCGCAGGCGTCTCGCCTGCGAATCGGAAGAAACACAAGGCGAAATGTTTGCGATCCTGAAATGCCTGCGATCCTAAAATGCAGGCGAGACCAACGGATCGCGGGCGTCTCGCCTGCACTTTGCCGATAGGCAAACAAAAAGGCTGTTGAGATATAAACCTCGATCATTGGCGGTTGAGTACAACCGCATGCAGGCGAGACGCCCGCGATCCTGTGGTGCAGGCATTCCGCCTGCGAATCGGAAGAAACACCAGGCGAGATGTTTGCGATACTGAAATGCCTGCGATCCTAAAATGCAGGCGAGACCAACGGATCGCGGGCGTCTCGCCTGCACTTTGCCGATAGGCAAACAAAAAGGCTGT